>DAOVTU010000572.1 GCA_030632925.1 Candidatus Krumholzibacteriia bacterium
GCCATAACCCTGGCCGCCATCGGATGATTCGGTCGCCACATAGGCTTCGCCCGACAATTCGGTCATGCTCGTGCTCAGGGTGCCATAGGCATCGGTCACGTGCACTTCGTATATACCCTGCAAGTAACGCGCATTGACACCCACACTGATCTGCGAACTGGCGCCGTCCAATACAATCATGCCGTAGGACAGGGCCGCTGAACCTACCGCCGAGCCTTGACCCCAGGTGTTGCTGAAGTCGACGGTCTCGCCGAGTTGGTTGCCGTTGAGCACCAGATCGAAGGAGTCCTTGTCCAGGTTACCCTGGCCCGATCCCAGTCCGGAAAAACTCAACGCGAAATTGCCGGTCTGGAAACCCAGGGCCGAAGCGCTGACATCCGCATCCAGTTTGAAACCATCTTCGGGAATGTCACTCAGCAGTTGGGCCTTGTCGGCGCTGTCCAGATACTGTCCTGTGATTTCGTTGTACCGGTCGAGGCTGAAGGCATTGTTGTGGATGTCGGCCGCCGCAGCTGCCAGCCCCACGGTGGTGCCGTCGCTGAACGCCAGGTTGGCCGGATTGTAGACCACGGCTTCGAGGCCCCGGCTGCTGGCGGTGCTGGCGCCGCCCATGCCCCAGGCCCGCACCACACCCTGGGCGTTGGCTGCCCCTGCCAAAATCAAAATCAGCAAACTGAAGCCCATGGCCACCAGCGTGCAGGTCATTCGGCGACGGTCCCACGTGTGCCCGGATACGATCGTCCCTGCGTCTGTTTTCTGCCCGGTATTCATCACGATATCCTTCGCTGTAGCTACGGTAGCGGCCTCCAGAATGGCCAGATTGTGCCTAAAGTTCATCATCGATCAGCACCTCCAACTCGACGATCCCCTGGAACTCCAGGAAGTCGGTGGACATGACCCGCACGGGCTGTCCGTTGGTCGATGGGAGGATGGCTTCGACACGGGTGAACAAGTTCGGCAGTCCCAGTATTCTGGCCTCTGCCTCGGTCAATGAAATGACCGGCGTACTTGTCACCGCTTCGATCACTATGTGCGTCACGGGGTCGGTCAGGCCGGCGGCCACGCTGATGGGGCCTACGATCAACAGGGGATTGGTGTCGAGTTGGTTGGTGTCCTGGGCCGCCACGATGCGCAGTTCCACACCCATGGGCAGGTGGTTGAGAATCTGGGTTCGCAACACGGCGCCACGGGCATGGGTGGCGATGCGGTCCCTCAGGTCCGCGTCGATGTCCACGACTTCGGGGTCGCTGTCAATGGTCGCCCCGGTGATCACCATTTCAACCGGCGCGCTGATCTCCCAGCCGATGACGGCGTAGTCATCCGCATGCACGGTGCCGGTCTCGCCAGTTCCGCCGGCGACTACACTGCCGTCCAGGGTGATGGTCTCGGGCAGGTTGTTCAGGAAATCCAGAATGCTGCTATTGGCCTGGTCCAGCACGATGGTTGTGGTGGCCGCCGCGCGGCCAATGGCCGGCAGAATTTGTTCATTGACCAGGAGAGATCGCACCGCGCCGTCGGCTGCCGTGCCGGTCAGCGTCAGGTCGACATCGGCCGGGATGCCCGAAGAATTGGTCAGCGTCAGCGTCAGAATCGCTGCCGTGAGTTCCAATCCGCTCATCTCGTCAGGCAGGTCGATGCTTTCGGTGATGGGGTCCAGGGGGACCGCAAATGCCGGCACCAGGCCGGTCACACTGCTGAAGGAAATGGCACCGGCGCTGAGCGAGGCGGTCAGGCCATCGGTGGCACTAAGAGTCACCGGCACACCGGAACTGCCCGGCGTGACGATGTTCACCGTCGCGGTCAGGCTCGTGACCGGCAGGCCATCGGACTGGATGGTGTAGCCGCCAAAGTCGAGGGTGGCAGAGGCTGTGCCGCCGGCTGGCAAGTCGAAGGTCCGGATCATGGGCAGGCCATCGATGTTCTGGACCTGATCCCAGATCAGGTAGGCGGTGCAGGGAATGGGCATGCCGTTAGTCAGGTTGACATCCATGCTGCCCGATTCGATGACCGCGCGGGTGATTTCGTAGTCTGCCGGCAAGGGAGAATCGAAGCTGGAGGTGAACGTCTGGTTGCCGACTACGGCCGTGGCCGAAGAAACCACCAGGCCGGCGAAGGCCGCCTCTACCGCCAGGGCGTCGGTGCCATTGATGGTCACGAACTGGCCCGACGATCCGGTCGAACCGCCGCGCAACCGCGCCGCCAACTGATCCGGCAAAGTCACACCCGCCAGATTGGCCACCTGGGTCCGCGCCTCACCGGCGGGAATCAAGGGCATGTACATCGATACGATCAGAGTCGAATTGACCGGGTTCTCCAGCCGCAGAATGATCTGGTCTGCGCCGCTGTTGGCACCCACGGGCACCGCGAGGTTGTTCGTCACCGTCACCGAAAGGATGCCGTCGCTGAGGGTGGCGCTGGTCATGTCGGGCAGATCCTGGCCGCCGCTGGTGACATCAATGGGAAAGGCCGGCACCAGTGTCGTCAAACCGGTGACGCCCGTAGCCGGCGCCCAGATATCACTGAGCTGAAAGTCATAGGTCAGCGGAGCGGGGGCCGGCAGGTCAAAATTGCCCAACCCCTGGTCGATGGACTGGCCCGGCACGTCCACGCTGAGGTCGAAATCCAAACTCAAAGTGTCCGGGTCACCGTCGAGGTGGAATCCGAGGCTGCCGTCGTCGGCGACCAATAGAAAGTCTTCGTCGTCGACGGCGTCCATGATTTCAAGGCGTTCGGTACCCAAGGGCACCACAAAGACTGTGTCGAATGATGGCATCTCGGGCGAGTTGATGTCGCAACCGGCCGTCAATAGCAGCAGGGCCGTTAGTGTCAGCAAGCCCGCTGGCAGCGTTTTACGGGATATCGTCCTGGTGATCATTGTGGTTCCTTCGGATCAAAAGAGGGCGCTTCCCGCGCCGACGTATTGCCCCCTTCTGTGAAAGAACCGTACCGAGTGAGGAATCCCCGCACCGGCGGTCACCATGGGAAACGACGGGCAACCACA
>DAOVTU010000275.1 GCA_030632925.1 Candidatus Krumholzibacteriia bacterium
CAGTCATCAACCGCATAGGCTCGCCGGTTCTCCTGTAAGATCCGGCGAGGCCCAGTCCCCAATCACCTGTACTTATTGTATCATAGTTATATTTTTTTATATATAAATATTTTGAAAATCATTAACCAATATACCATTCCAGCTTTCAGGCCCCCGCAGCCATCCGATCCAAGCCTTCATCAGCCCCATCAACCTCCCCCAACCCCATGGCCTGTCCCAAACTGATACGATGATGACGACGGTGTTTCAACGGCACCCAGAAATCGTGCCTCTCCCGCTCCGTCAATTCGTTCCAATGGGCCTTGAGAAAGTCGATCAGCGCTCCGGTTGATTCCAGATAACGGGCCAGGACTTCGCCAAAGGGCAAAGGACGGATCCGGATCAGGGCCTCGCGGCTGCGCTTTTCGAATTCGACCGGCGGGGGCAGCATACACGAGGCGGTATCAAGCTTGCACTGGAAGAACTGGACGGTGAAATCGTCCCAAAATGCAATGTGACCGAGGGTTTCCTTGAAGCTGAGCGTGCCATCAGGACCATGGTCCTCACGGGCGCTACGGGGCAGGCTGGTCAGGTAACGACGCAGCAGCTGATCCTCTTCCTTGATGGCTTCAACCAGCGTATTCCATTGATTCAAAACTGCCTGGTCACCTTCTGGCGAGAAGTGGTAAGCAGATCCACTGGGTGTGGACATTAAATAACACAGACCCGGGACAATTGGCAACCACCCTCTGGCCATCGCAACCTTGCTTGCCAGATGGCCCCAAAGGACCTAGGATGCCCGCAATATCAACTCTCCAGGAAGGCCGATTCTGCTGAGCCGGACCAGCCTGGACGACAGGACGAGCCTGGATGACTGGACAAGCCTGGAGAACTGGGCTGGAGGACTTTAATGCCAAGGGCGCTCATGAATTCCCAACATTTTTTTCGCACGCCCATTTTGCCACTATTTCTACTGACCCTGGTGGCACTCCTGACAACCAGTGCCTGGGCCGCAGACTCCCCCCAATTCACCAACAACAGCCGTGACCTCACCGGTCGCTGGGGATTTGGCCTGGAATACGGCCAGATGAAACTCATCGAGGGCGAATGGGACTACAGCACGGTGGACAACTTTGGTGGCTTCCATCTGAGCAAAGGGCTGTCCCCCCAGTGGAATTTGGCCTTCGCTTTTCAATTCGGATACGTGCGCCCCGGCGCCGAATACCCCGGCCAGGAAGTGGGCTACAGCAAGGCCAGCAGTGCCCCCCTGTATACGGTCATCTATCAGCCCTCCTTAAAATTGCAGCACCGTTTTTCGCCGGCCTCACGAGTCTCTCCCATCCTGGGTGTGGGCCTGGGCATGACCGATTGGCACGTCATCGACAAGGTTGGCGAAGAGGTCAGCGGAATCCCCACCGGTGAAGCCATCAACGGCTACGACACCGAAGGCAACGCCACCACCCTCCAGGGAACTGATTTTACCATCCTGCTGGAACTGGGCCTGGATGTGGCGCTGACCGATGCGCTGTACCTGAACCTGGGCGCGCGCTACGAAGTGATGCCGGGCAACAAGAAAGACAACATCGGCCTGAGCAACCTTTGGAATGATCCGGACCAGGTTGATGCCAACACCGGCCTGACCCAAGCCTATGTGGGCCTGACCTGGTGGTTCGGTTCAGGCGATCAGGACGGTGACGGCGTGGCCGACGAATACGACCAGTGTCCCGACGCCGCCGAAGATTTTGATGGCTACAACGATACCGACGGCTGCCCCGACCCGGACAACGATGGCGATGGCATCCCCGATGCCGACGACGCCTGCCCCACCCGGGCCGAAGACCTTGATGGGTACCAGGACCAGGACGGTTGCCCCGATCCGGACAACGACGGTGACGGTGTCTTTGACGGGCGGGACCAATGCCCCGACGAGGCTGAAGATATCGACGGTTGGCAGGATCAGGACGGCTGTCCCGATCCAGACAACGACCAGGACGGCGTGCCCGACGGACAGGACAAGTGCCCGCGCACCCCGGCCGACTCCAAGGTCGATGCCAATGGTTGTGCCATCGAGGTGCCCACCGCTGGTGCCGCTGCGGTATTTGTACCGGCCCTGCCCACCGGCGACGTGCTTGAAGGCGTAGAATTCAAGTCCGGCAGTGCCGAACTGTTGCCCGAGTCGATCATCGTGCTGATTGATCTGGCCAATACCCTCAGCACCGATCCGGACCAGGCGATCGAGATCCGCGGCCACACCGATTCGTCAGGCAATGCGGAGGCCAACCGGTCCCTGTCCCAGCGCCGAGCCAACTCCGTGCGGGCATCGTTGGTCCAGATGGGTGTGGCATCAAGCCGCTTGCAGGCCGTCGGGTATGGGGAAGATTTTCCCATCGCCGACAACGCCACCGCTGAAGGACGGGCACTGAACCGTCGGGTGGAGATTCACCGGAAATAGGAAACAGGACCAACACATAAAACGCCCGGGTCAGATGATGACCCGGGCGTTTTTTATGCACTGCAGTTGTTCTACTCGACGCCCGCCTTGGCAAAGGCAGCACGCAGCTGCGCCTCGCTCTGGGCACCGATCATGTGGGCCTTTATGGTCCCCTCGGCATCGATCACGAAGCCGGCCGGAATGCTGGTGGCCTTGAACAGGTTGTGGGCATCCTCGCTGGCCACCGTCACGATGGGGAACGAGTACGGGGTCTTGGCCAGGAAGCCCTGGATGGTCGCCACATCTTCACTGCTGGCGGCGATGATCTTGATCTTGCCTGATTTGCCCAACTCCTTGTAGAGCGCCTCGATGTGGGGCATTTCCTTTTTGCAGGGTGGGCACCACGTGGCCCAGAAATCGATAAAGACAGCCTGACCACGGAAGTCCGACAGCTCGAAAGTATTGCCTTCAAGGTCAGTGAAAGTCACGTCCGGCGCCGGCAGGCCGGTCATGGCATCCGGGTTCATCAGGCGGTCGAGGCTGTTGACCGTACGGGCCTCGGCTGGTGCCTCGAAGGTGAAACGCGCGTCGTCGACCTTGCCGTTGAGTTCGTAACTGGTCAGCGCAAAGGAAACGTTCTGCTCGAAGGCAGTGCCGTTGTTGTCAAAATAGACCGTCACTTCGGACTTCAGCATCAGGCCCGAGGCCGGGTCATAGTACATGGTGCGCGGGCCCTCGGAAGGCTGGCCGGGCGCTTCTGGTTCGGTCTCGCCCAGGGTCTTGAATACCTGGCAGGTGATTTCCTTGCCGTTGACCTCGACCACGGCGCTGCCGGTTTCAGCAGTCACCGGCAAGTCGGCTTCCATCAGGAACTGGCCGATGCCACCGTAAAAATTGAAGATCGCTTCTTCGGACAACTCCATATTCGCCGCCGCATCCAGATTGCGGTTCAGCTGCACCGGCTTGCCGATGTAGGCGTTGCCCAGTTGTCCGAGATAGAACCAGCTCTGATCCGGGCCCGTGCCCAGATTCAATTGGAACATGCTGCCGGACTGTGAACTGAGCAGGCGATCCGGCCAGCGGGCCGCCGCGACCATCTCGGCCTCCATGCTCATGCCACCGACCTGGCCCTTCATGTTGTTCTCCATCGACATGACACCGGTCAGGTCATAGGACTGCAGACCCTCGGCCATCTTGACGGATTTATTGTAGGCCTTGTCGTAGTCGGCGTTGGTATCGGCAGTGGCCGGGGCAACCGGCAGAGTGATGGCCAGGGCCACCAAAAAAGCCAGGGGGGCGAACCCGAGGCGTAATATGCGAGACATGAAGTTTCCTTCCAGATGGGCAAACAGAGCGATTCGTCACTTGTGAATCACCTGTAACAACATGGATCCGGACAGGTTCCCGGATATCGGCACTGCCTACAATAGGTATGAATGAGCCGGTGAGGTAGCATTTAAATGGCGGGCGGGGAAAAAGAGAGGGCCACGAACTTGCAGAAACCAGTCCGGAGGAATGAGGCGAAGTTGATGCTGACCAGGACATCAAACATCTGATTGGAAGCCGGGGAAGACGGTTTCCAGCAGATCCCCAAAATGGACTGAAAGGCGATTCCACCGTTCGTGGCCCCGAGATTCCGAATAACCAGGATGTTCCGGAACCGTCATGGGCATCCGGCCGACCAACGTCAGTTTCATCGACCAGATGTGTAGGTTATCGGACTGGTGGGACCCCACTGGAGATGGGGAAACCTGCAAATTGCCCTACGGGATCGGTTGTGCCCCTGAGAATGTGTCCGGTTCACACTTTGCGGTAGACCACACATGAAATACACAACAAAGACGACCAATACCAGAGCCCCTTCCCACTGCCCAAATCCTAACTGCCTCTACCACAACGAGAACGAGCCCGGATGGTCATTCAAAAAGATTGGCTACTTCCGGCGACTCCAGCTGCCTCATCGTATCCAGAGGTTTACGTGTAAGGCATGCAAACGCAGCTTCAGCACCCAAACTTTCGACCAAACCTACTGGCAAAAGCGCCCCGACCTGGACGCGGGCATTTTGATGAAAACTGTCGGCGGCATGGCAAATCGCCAGATTGCCCGGGACATGGAAGTGGACCCTGGAACCGTCGACCGCCATATCTCACGCATGGCCCGCCATTGTATGTTGTTCCACAACTTGATGATGCAGCACAGCCCACCAGTTCAGGAAATCGTCGTCGATGGCTTCGAATCATTCGAATACAGCCAGTACTATCCGATCCACCATCACGTCGCGGTCGACAAGAAAAGCGACTTCATTCTGTACTTCACCGACAGTGAGTTGCGCCGCAAAGGCCGGATGACTGACGTGCAAAAACGTCGGCGCCAAGAGCTCGAGCTGAAGCTGGGCCGACCTGATCCCAAAGCAATCGAAAAGGACATGCGGGAAGTTCTTGAGGTTGTGCTTGATGGCATCGACAAGGTCACCCTACACAGTGATGACCACAAAGCCTACCTGCGTTCGATGAAGACTTTAGAGACTGAAATTGACCATCGGGTCACACCCGGGTCTCAACACAGGGACAAGAACAACTCACTGTGGGTAGTGAATTTGCTGGACTTACTGATCCGACATAGCAGTGCCAATCACAAGCGTGAAACCATCGCCTGGTCGAAACGCCGGCAAGCCAGTGCAGAGCGTTTGATCATACTTTTGGTCTGGCGGAACTATATGAAACGGAGGCGAGAGAAGTCGCGCAGAAGTCCAACACCGGCCATGGAGCGCGGGATGATGGAGCGGCCTTTGAAGATCCAGGAGTTGTTTGGGGAGAGACTATTTCGGGGACATTTTGAGCTGCCGCCGCGATGGGCTGAGTACTACGACAGGACGGTCGAGACTCGGGCGCTCGGG
>DAOVTU010000093.1 GCA_030632925.1 Candidatus Krumholzibacteriia bacterium
CACAAAGAGCGACGCGATGACCAGCAATAGCGACCAGAGTACGAACCAGGACCACTGGCCAATTTCGCTCAACAGTTCCATGGCTCAGTGGCTGACGCCGAAGGTTTTTTCGCCCGCCTCGACCGCAAAATCGAGGTGACTTTCGGCCGGCGGCAGCGTGCAGTTGTACTTCTCGGTGTTGTAGTCGCACAACGGGTTGTAGGCGTAGTTGAAATCCAGATCGACCATGCCATCGGCATCCAGGGTGATGTCCAGATAGCGGCCGCCAGCGTAGGAATCCTGGCCCGTGGTGGCGTCCGTGAAGGGCAGCCAAAGGTAGTTGCCATGAGAAAGGTCGGCCGGCCCAAAAACGGGCAGGATGTGCTCTTTTTCGGCGTGAGTGAAGGTGACCGTGCCGCGCCGGATGTACTGCACGACCTCGCCCTTGCGCTTGGTCAACCCCACGGTGTCGGTGCCTGCCGCCGCCTCAAACGGCGTGCGGAAACGCAATCCGGCCTGGGGGAAATAATAGTTCAAACCGACAAAGCCCGGGATATCCGCCGCCATCAGGGGCGAAGTCTCGACTGCGGAAAATTCCTCGTTCTTTTCGATCCGCATTTCCACCAGAGCGATTTCCCAGCTTTCGTAGGTTGTCTGGTCCATGACGTAGGCGCCGGGGGCCTGGGCCGTGGTCTCGTCCTTGGCTTTTTCGCCACCGCAACCGCTGGTAACCGTCAAAACCGCCACCAGGGCTAAAACGATCCCTATATCTGTCTTCCGCATATCCGGTTTTCCTGTTCGGTTAAAATTCCCCCAAAAAATTGGGCCGCAGAGGCCTGCGGCGGGACCCATGATAACACGAGCGGCCCTGCGAGCCAATCCCTGTGGTTTCCATATGCCGGGCCTTTGTATACCATTGCTTTGAACTGCACCACCCCAACCCTTGGGAGTCCCTTTGAACACCGGCACCGAAACCATCGACGACCTTCCGGTGGCCCCCCGCAAAGAGGGCGGCTGGCTGCCCGAAATTGCCGTATTTGTCGCCGCCGTGTTGGGGCGCATGCCGGCCCTGGGCTCGTGGTGGAACCTGGACGACTGGGGCCAGTTGGCGCGCTCGGCCGGCCTGGACACCGGTGAAGCTTTGGCCGGATGGCCCGCGCGCTGGCTCAGCCAACACGCTTACTGGGACCTGACCTGGCCCCTGTTTGGCCTGAATTCCGACGCCCACGCCCTCGTGCGTCTCGCTCTGCATGGCATCGCGGCGGTATTGATCGTGCGCATCGCCTGGCGCAGTGGCCTGGGCCCCTTGCCCCGCCTGCTGGCCGGACTGGTTTTTGCGGCCTCGCCCCTGGCCTTCACCCCTTTGTATTGGGCTTCGGGCATCCAGGAAATCCTGGCGGCGGTATTTGCCCTGGCGGCGGTCGAACGCTGGCTGGCCGCCTCAACCGGTGGTCGGGCCCAATTTGTCTGGGCGGCGGGCCTGGCCGTATTGTCCATGTTGAGTAAGGAATCCGGCCTGGGGTTGCCGCTGTTGTTTCTGATCTTTGCCTGGCTGCGCATTGGTGTGCGGCTTGAGGACAAGGCTTTTGCCTGGGCAATCATCATGTTGCTGATGCCCTTTGCGGTGGCCGAAGGTGTGCTGGTATTCGACCATTTCGGCACCGCCGCCGACCAGCCCTATGCCCTGGGCAGTGCGCTGACATCCGTGGTCAACCTGGGTGTTTTTGGCTGGTGGTTGCTGTCGCCGGGGCCGATCCTGGCGGCCAATATTTCGGTGGCCATGACTATCGCCGGCGGCCTGTTGTGGGCCATGTGGGGCGCGTGGGGCGTGTTCCAATGGCGACGGCAGGGGCCTCTGGTTTTGTTGGCCCTCGTAGCCGCTTTGTTCATCCTGGGACCGGCCCTGCCCCTGAAGAAAAAGCTGGTGCCCTACCTGGCCTATCTGGCGGCCGCGCCGCTGGGCTTGCTTTTGGGATCGGTGGCGCAGCAATTCAAATCTGCCCGCTTGAGTCATCTGGGACTTTTGCCGGTACTGGGCTTCATGTCTCTGGTCGCCATGGGCTGGGGCTTTTTTGGCATGGAAAGCCGCCTGGCCAACCGGAATGAGTTGGGCCTGGTGGCCGACCCGGTGGCGCGGGCCGCGGCCCTGTCGTGGCAAGGTTGCAGCGCCATCGAGACCCTGCAGAACCAGCCCACCATGAATGCTGCCGACCATAAAGGGTTGACCCATCTGACCCTGCTGCAACCGCAGGTGGATCCGATGTCGGCCCAGTTGGCCAGCGACATGGGCGAGCGTTGGACCCGATCCAGTGAAGTTCACGAAGCCCTCGGCGGCGTGCTCGGACCCCGCCTCATATTGGGCCCCGACGTGCATGTGAACTGGGCCAACGGATTGACCACCGCCTCAACCAAATCGGTGGTATTGTGCGAAACCGGTACCGGGTTCCGCATGTGGGGCCGCATCGAAAACGCCCTGCTTTATGCCGCATTGACCGACGTGGGCCTGGGCCAGTTCGAACGGGCGCGCGCCCACCTGAAACGGGCGGCCGACCTGAACGGTGAGCAGATCATGTTCATCTACGACGAAGGCCAGATGGTGATCCCCCTGGAGATGGTGCTGAACAACCGGGAAGCCTTCACCGACTGGACCCTGGGCCTGTTGGACGAGGGCGTGCCGCGCATGGAAGTGGGCGGCCTGCAGGACTTGTTTTTCAATCTGCTGATCAATAGCACCGGCCGCAGCCTCGAAGAATTGACCGAAGGCAGTCGTCTGTTGACACCGCCACGCCAACCCTCATCGCAACCGTAAGGCAGGATTCTCATGTCGAGTTTGACCGATTTCTTGGACAACAGCATCGGGATGTGGACCATCGCCCAGTTGTCAGTGGCCTTCGGCTTCATCATTGGCGGCTTCGTGCTCAGGGCCATGCTGAACGCCTTTGTTTCCCACCGATTGGTGGCCCTGGCCTCGCGCACCGAAACCGAAGCCGACGACATCGCCAGCGAGGCCCTGATCAATCCGTTGGGCCTGATCGTGCCGGTGGTCGGCACCTACCTGGCGGTGCGCACCCTGTTGGCTGTCCAGCCCGAGTGGCTGATATCGGCCGACCGCATTTTCAAGGTGGTCAGCATCCTGGTGATCACCTGGACGGTGTTCCGCCTGGTCGATGCCCTCAGTACCCTGCTGTTCGAATTGGCCGCCAACACCGAAAGCCGGTTGGATGACCAGATCGTGCCGTTGGTGCGCAAGGCTCTCAAGACCTTCATAGGCATCCTGGCCTTTATCCTGATCGCGCAGAATCTGGGCTATTCGGTTTCCGGGTTGCTGGCCGGTTTGGGCATCGGTGGACTGGCTCTGGCCATGGCCGCCAAAGACACCCTGGCGAATCTGTTTGGCTCGATCATGATCCTGATCGATCGACCATTTCACGTGGGCGACTGGATCACTTTCAAGGGTGGCGATGGTGTGGTCGAGGAAATTGGTCTGCGCTCAACAAGGGTGCGCACCTTTGCCAAGACCGTGGTCTCGATTCCCAACGCGGCCCTGGCCAACGCCACGGTCGAGAACCACAGCCTGATGCCCAAACGCCGGATCAAGTTCACGCTGGGCGTGACCTACGACGCCACCGTGGAGCAGGTTGCCGGCCTGGTCACCAATGTGGAGAACTACCTGAAAGGGAACCCGGACATCGATCAGGAGTTTATGCTGGTCAAGTTCACGACCTTCAACGCCTCGAGCCTGGACCTTTTCATCTACTGTTTCACCGTGACGACGGACTGGACCCAGCACTTGGCCGTGCGGCAGGACGTGAACCTGAAAGTTATGTCCATGGTCGAGGAAATGGACATGAGCATCGCGTTTCCGACCCAGACGGTGCATTTGGTGGAAGATCGCGATGTGCCCGCTACGGTTGGCGAATAGGGGTGATGCAGATTCCGGTGAATCTTTTGCCCGGATCTGCCGTATAGTCGGCTTGCTGCAAATGAAAATAATCGGATGATCACAATAAAGGGAGCCAAAGCATGAGTTGGACGCGCCGTGATTTTTTGAGAACAGCTGCCGCCGGAGGGGCTGTCGCCACAGCCGGAGCCCTGACCGCAGGCAGCGCTCTGGCTGATTTTTCGCCTATCAAGAGTAAGAAAAAACTGCGCATTCTCATTCTTGGGGGCACCGCCTTTCTGGGGCCGGCGACCGTTGAAGTGGCCCGCGCCCGTGGCCACGAAGTCACGCTGTTCAACCGCGGACGCACCAACCAGCATCTGTATCCGGATCTCCAAAAACTCAAGGGCGATCGCTTTGACGACCTCGCGGCACTGGAAACCGGCGAGTGGGATGTCTGCATCGACAACAGCGGCTACATCCCACGCACGGTCACGGCCTCGGCAGAACTCCTCAAAGAAAGAGTCAAACAGTACATCTTCGTCTCCTCCATTTCGGTCTTCGCGGATTTCAGCGTGCGCAACCTCGATGAAAAATCGCCGGTAGGCACCATGACAGAAGAGGAAATCAGTGCGGCCACGGGCATGCGCGACATCACCGGTGCCAACTACGGCCCCTTGAAAGCCCTTTGCGAACAGGCCAATACCAAAGTCTTCGGTCGCAACGCCTGCAACATCCGGCCGGGCCTGATCGTCGGCCCCATGGACAAGTCGGACCGCTTCACCTACTGGCCCGTCCGGATCAGCAAAGGTGGCGAAGTGCTGGCGCCAGGTAAGCCTGAAACCGTGACCCAGGTCATCGATGTGCGCGACCTGGCCGAATTTATCATCCTGGCGGCCGAGAAGCGTTACGGTGGCACCTACAACGCCACCAGTCCGGCCGAAGAATTGACCATGGGCGAGTTGCTGGAAACGTGCAAAAAAGTGTCTGGCTCCGACGCCACCTTTACCTGGGCCGATGCCGCCTTCCTTGAAGAGCAGGAAGTGGCCGCGTGGTCGGACATGCCGGTGTGGGTGCCATTGGAAGGCGAAGAGGCGGGCCATCCGTTCATCAACGTGATGAAGGCCGTGGGCGCGGGGCTGACCTTCCGCCCGATTTCTGAAACAGTGCGCGGCACCCTCGACTGGTGGAACACTGTGCCGCAGGAGCGCAAAGACAAGCCGATGCGGTCAGGGGTGACGTCTGAGCGGGAAGCTGAAGTGTTGGCGGCTTGGCATGCCCGGAATGATAAATGATCGACTGACCGACAATTGCATCGATAGGTTTTGAGTGTGGATCGGGTGTCACTGAGTGGCACCCGATTTCATATTTGGGACTGGACCCGATGATTGGACGGAAAGGTTACGAACCCACCCTCACGGACTGGAAATCTGGAACCAGGACTTATTCACCCCAACGATGGCATTGGAATTCTTGATGAACTGTCGCAGGCAGCCCTGTTTGCTGCGAACCGTATCCCCATTGGTGTCATCGTCGTCGTTGGTGATCAGGTCGTAGCTGAAGCCGAGATTCACCCCGGTTACATCCGCGCCGCTGACGACCACTGCCACCCAGGTGTCCCCAGGACCCGCATCGTCGCCAGTGGTGGAATCATCGATGGTCTTGTCCTGCCCGCCCATGAGCGCTGCCCCATTGGCCCAGGTCATCTCGGCCAGAGGGTAGGGCCAAGTGGCAGGAACCGTGCCATTCAGACCGTTTGAGGGGGGAGTATCCGAGTCTCCCAGGGTCGCACTACGGGCCCGTACCTTGTAAGTGGCGGCGGCCAGGCCAACAAAGCTGAAGCTGCCGTCCGGGGCCGTCGTTGTCGAAGCGATGTAGCTGTCCGCGGCGGTGTAGAGCTCAACATCCACGTTGGCCAGGGCCAAGTCGCCGGTGCCGCCGTCGAAGTCCGTGGCGGTGCCGGCGAAATCGGCATCTTCGAAGACCTGACCAGAGATCGTCGCACTTACGGATGTGCAACCGGTTTCCAGCGCTCCCATGTCGGGCGCGTCGCCGTTGTAGTTCCCCGCATCGACCCCGTTCATATCCGGTTGGTCAACGCCCAGGTCCAGTCCGGTGTTGATGGCAGGGCTCGTGCACTCGGTGAGTGAAAAGTCCCCGCCCGCATCATCGACATAAAGCGGGTCGGCATCCAGATCGCCGGCATCCAGGGTCACGTTGCTGCGACCCAGAGCGTTGGCCGGACTCGTGGCAGCACCGGTGACCAGGTTGTTGGACTCGGTGATCGTGCCGCCGTTGACATTGATCCCGTATCCGGCGCTACCGGTGATGATGTTGTTGCGGATCTCGTGGCCGATACCTACGACCTCAATGCCGTCGTCACCGCTGCCATGGATGGTGTTCTGGTAGATCTTGCCTTCGCCCGCCACGTCCTGAATCATGATGCCGTCGAACCCGACTCCATTGTCGTAGATCTCGTTCAAGGCCACGGTCAGGCTGTCGACCCGCGCGGTGATTCCTTCTTCGGCGTTGTTGCGAATCACGTTGCCAACGATCTCCACTACCGCGCCGATGCTTGCACAGTCGATACCCGGGCCGGCCGCGTAGGCAATGAGGTTTCCTTCGCCGGGACTCTCACCGCCGATGGTGGCATCGATGGTGATGTCATTAGGGCTGAGCCGGATGTTCCCGGCCCCGGTGTTTCCCAGATTGGTCTCGGTTCCCAGGGGTCCCGCGCCGATGGTATTGCCTTGAATGACCCATCTCTGACAACCCGGTCCAAGAGAGATCCCGAAGCCATCGTTTCCGGCAATGATATTGCCTTCGCCAGGAGCGGAACCGCCAATAATGACGTCGTCCACGGACCAACCGTAGATGGCGGTACCCCCGTCGGGGAGCGGGTCGGTGCCGGCGAGATTGAGGCCCATCCAGTTGCCCTGGATGGTGACATCGTCACCGAACTGGAGGTTCAATCCGTTCGAGATGTTACCGGAGATCAGGTTGCCTTCGCCGACTCCGGACCCGCCAATGACAATGGTGGTGCCGCCGTCGATATAGAGTCCGTTGCCGTTCCCGATGGCGGCATCCCCGGTGGCGTTGGTGCCGATCCGGTTGCCCTGCACGATGGTGTTCGCACCGGCGTTATCGAATCTGATTCCATAGAATCCGCTACCGGAAATCACATTGCCCTCGCCGGTGCCGCCTCCACCGATGACCGTCCCCGAAGCCCCGTTGGCCAGGGTGATGCCGTAGAAATTTCCCACCTTGAGACTACCCACGGCGTCCGTTCCCAAGTAGCACCCCGTGATGTGGACGCCCGTGGCCGAGGCTCCGTCCAGGACGATTCCGGTGCCGGGGGAGGTCGCGAATCCATTCACGACGAGCCCGTTGATCAGGTGGTCGGCTGAGGTCAGGGTCAGTCCGTAGGCGGTCGGAACTGCGGTACCGTTGATCTCGATCTCGGGACCGCGAGTATTGGTGTCGCCGCCGTTCGCCGCCTGAGTCGCGCCGTCCAGGATCGTGCCCGGATCAGTCAACGTCGGCAGGGCCGCAACGGTGCCGATCCGCCACCAGGTGTCCGCGCCATCGACCTGTCCAGCCCCGACCTGCATGTGAAACTGGCTGCTGTTGGCCGTCGTTGCGGCGGCCGTGCCGATTGCGTTGGCGTTCTTGAGGAACTGCCGCAGGCTGCCCTGGTCGCTGCGGGTGGCGTCGGCCAGGCCGTCGTCCACCGTGTTGACGATCAGGTTGTAGGCAAATCCGAGGTTCATACCGGAGGCGTTGACGCCGCTGACGGATACCGCGACCCAGGTGTCGCCGGGGCCGAGATCATCGCCAGTGTCGGTGTCGTCGGCCGTGGCGACCTGGCCGCCGTAGAGCGCCGCGCCATTGGCCCAGGTCATTTCCGGCAGGGGGTAGGGCCAGATCGCGGGCACCGAAGCGTTCAGTCCGCCGGCCGGCGGCGTATCCGCATCACCGAGGGTGACCGACCGCACGCGGACCTTGTAGGTGCCGTCCGCCAACCCGGCGAATGAGTAGTTGCCGGTGGCGTCGGTGGTCGTCGACGCCAGATAGCCGTCGGCAGCATCGTACAGCTCGACATCCACGTTGGCCAGGGCGAGGTCGGCGCCGCCGCCATCGTATTCGGAAGCGGTGCCGGCGAAATCGGCGTCTTCGAAAACGGTACCGGAGATGGTCGAGCCGGAGGAGGCCAGGTGTAGCACATACACCGCACCGCGATCGGTGCCCCCGTCATCGTCCGCGTATGTGCCAACGAGAAGATCAATAGTTCCATCACTGCCGACATCACCGATCCCGGCCACCGAATAGCCGAAGTAGTCACCGCTGCCGAGGGCGGCGGTCAACCCACCCGCAAGGTTGGAAATCTTCTGCTCAGCCTTCACCGTGCCATCTGCGTTCAAGAACAACACATACACCGCACCCAGACCGCCGCCACCATCGTCATCGCCGTTGGCGCCGACCGCCACATCGATGATTCCGTCACCGTCGACATCACCGATCCCGGCCACCGACGCTCCGAAATAGTCAAGGTCGTCGAGGGTGGCGGCCAACCCACCCGCAAGGTTGGAAATCTTCTGCTCAGTCTTCACCGTGCCATCGGCGTTCAAGAACAACACATACACCGCACCCCGATCGCCGCCACCGTCGTCATCGCTGTTGGCGCCGACCGCCACATCGATGATCCCGTCCCCGTC
>DAOVTU010000285.1 GCA_030632925.1 Candidatus Krumholzibacteriia bacterium
CCCGAAGGACGGGGACATCACCGGGTCTGCTCCCGGCGCGTCGGCCGGGTTGTTGTTGTCGCTTTTTTCGTTGGCCAAGGTCTGTCTTTCGGCGCTCGTTCAGAACAGTTGTTTGACGATTACTTGACGTTCTTCAACTCGGCGGGCAGGGCATCCCAGGCCGCTTTTTCGTCGTCCGTCAAATCGCCCGTGCCTTCGACAATGGTCACGCGATTGATCGCCACCGGCACGGCCGGTGCATCGCGGCCCGCGGCCGTATTCTTCTCGGCGCTGACGATGCTCTGGGCCACTTCCTGTCCCATGACCACCTGACCGAAGATCGTGTACGAACCATCCAGCTGCGGGGTCGGGCCCACGCAGATGAAGAACTGACTGCCGGCACTGTCCACGTCCTGGCTGCGCGCCATGCTCAGCGAGCCGGTGATGTGTTTGGCCGTCTTGCTGAACTCGGCCTTGAGATTGGCCATGCCGTCGAGACCGGCATAACCGGCTTCGGCGAGCATCTTGTTCAAGTGGTCCAGGGCCTTCATCTCATCATCACCCATGACGTCGGCCAGGGTGGGTCCGCCCATGCCGTCATTGCGCGGGTCGGCATCCTTGCTGTTGGGGTCGCCGCCCTGGATCACGAAGCCGGGCACGATGCGGTGGAATTTCGTTCCGTCGTAGAAACCGGTCCGCGACAGGTGCACGAAGTTGCCCACGTGGTTGGGCGCCAATTCCGGATAGAAAACCAGCAGGATCGGACCCGAGTCGGTATCCATCCGCGCAAACAGGGGCTCGGCCGCCTGGGCCGCACCAACGGACATCAGGATGACCAGCAGGGTCAAAACTTTGAGCATGGAACGCATTTTTCCTCCAAATGGACAGACAAGCTCATGCTGTCAGGCAGCACGCTACTTCTGTCGGATCAAATAGGTGATTCCCAGCTGGGATCGGATTTCTTCGCCAAGGCGCTCGGCTTCATCGCGGTCAGCAAGGCCACGCAAGACGACCCGATGGTAAGTCTGACCACCGAGGGACGCAAATTCCAGCACCGGCGTGTAGCCCAGGGCCGTGATGCGTGCAGCTTCCGCCTCAGCATTTTCGGCACTGCGGAACGAGCCCAGTTGTAAGCTGAACAGGCCATCGCCATTGGCGACCTGCGGAGGCTGATAAGTGCTTTGTGCCGCGTTTTCAACCTTTTGCTGCTCAGTTGGTGCCGCCGCCTGCAGGCTGGCGCCATCCCTGGCCGCGGCCTCGTTAACACCGCCGGTGAGGGAAGTTCCCGCCTCATCAACGGCTGTCTCGGCCATGCCGGACGCTTCCTGCGGCAGGTCGGCCGCCATCGTATCGGCACTGCCGGGCACCATGGCCCGCGAGGTCTTTTCGGCCGGAGCCTCAGCCTCGTCATCACCACCACAGCCCGCCAGTAGAACCAAAGCGACCATCAACAGCAATAGAACGGCCGCCCGGCCAGATGCGTTTTTTCCCATAAATTGGCCCATGTGCATGACATCCTCCGTGTCGGTACTGGTATATCGAGGGTAAAGGTCATAATATCCCCGAAACCGGGGCCCTGACAACCCCTGATCCGACAAGTTCCGGGCCGGACCGCGGCCCCACCAGGTTCAAACCCGTTGAGGCCAACATGAACGTCCAGTCTGATCCAAACCTCCAGTCCGACCTGATCTACTTCGACCACGCCGCCACCAGCTTTCCCAAGCCCGCGGCCGTCAACGAGGCCATCGCCGACCTGTTGCAGGGCGGCGCCGTCAGCCCCGGGCGCTCGGGTTTCGATCTGGGGCGGGAACTGGGCCAACTCGTCGATGGCGTGCGCGCCCAACTGGACCGTTTTTTTGCCAACCCCGCCGACGACCCCAACCGCACCGTATTCTGCGCCAACGCCACCGACGCGATCAATCTGGCCCTCGGTGGCCTGTGCCAGCCCGGCGACCACGTCGTGGCTACGGTGATGGACCACAACGCGGTGCTGCGCCCTCTTTGGATGCTGCGCGAAGCCGGTACCATCAGTTTTGACCTGGCCCCCGCCGACGCCAACGGCTTTGTCGACCCCGCCGACGTGGCGGCCCTGCTGCGCCCCGAAACCCGTCTGGTGATCATGACCCACGCCAGCAATGTGTGCGGCGCCATCCAACCCGTCAGCGCCGTGGGTGCCCTGTGCCGCGAGCGGGGCATTCCCTTTTTGGTGGACGCCGCCCAGTCGGCGGGCCTGTTGCCGGTGGACATGGGCGCCATCGGCTGCGACCTGGTTGCCTTCACCGGGCACAAAAGCCTGCTGGGCCCCACCGGCATTGGCGGCCTGGTCATCGGGCCGGATGTGGACCTGGCCGCAACCCGCTGGGGAGGCACCGGTGTGCGCTCGGCGCAGCGGGCTCATCTGGCGGAATATCCTTTTCGCCTGGAAGCCGGCACCCTAAATACGGTGGGCATTGTCGGCCTCGGTGCCGGCTTGTCCTGGGTCCAGGCCAAGGGCGCAGATGCATTGCGCCAACAGGAAACGAATTTGGCGGACAGATTGCTGGCCGGAGTGGCCGACCATCCAGGCTTGATCGTGCAGGGTTTTACCGGTGAAGAGACCACGACCCTGGGCCCCAGACGGCTGCCGGTGGTGAGCCTGACGGTGGCCGACAAGGAACCCGAAACAGTGGGCATGTTCCTGGATGCGGACTGGAATATCGCCGTGCGCACCGGACTGCAGTGCGCGCCGCTGGCCCATGAAGCCCTGGGCACCGCCCCGCTGGGCACGGTGCGATTTGGCTTTGGCCCCTTCAATACCCTCGAGCAGGTGGACCGGGCGGTCGCGGCCCTGCGTCACATCGCCGGCTAAATTTTTCTACACATTTTCCCACAAAAAAAGCCCCGGATTTCCGTGAAGAAATCCGGGGCTATATACAATCCAGAACTCAACCAGAACGGGAATTACATCTCGTTCTTGTGCAGCACGAAGCGAACCATGCGGTTCTGCGAGCGGCCTTCAGCAGTATCGTTGTCGGCAACGGGACGGAAGGGGCCGTAGCTGACGGCAGCCATGCGGTTGGCCGGAATGTTCAGGCTGTCGGTCATGTAACGCACGACGGCGCAGGAACGGAACGCGCCCAGCTCCCAGTTGGAGGGGTACTGCTCCTGGTACTCTTCGAGCACGCCGCGGCTATCAGTGAAACCTTCGACGAAGACGTCCCAGTCGCCATGCTGGCGGATGGTCGCGGCGATGGCCTCGAGGGTGGGCACCATGGTGTCCAGCACGATGACCTGGCTGGCCGAGAAGGTCAGTTGGTCGGGCACAGTGATCATGATGACTTCTTCGGACTCTTCGATCAGCACGGCGACGTCGCCCTTGCAGTCCTTCAGGTTCGCGCGCAGATCATCAGCAACCTGCTCGCGCTCCTGGATCACGCCATCGCGGTCCGAGAGATCCTGCTGCAACTGAGCCACCTGGGAATCCAACTGCATGATCTGCTCTTCGTACTCTTTGCACGAGCAGCCAGCCAGGGCCACCAGGGCCACCAGCACGCTCAGCAGAACCAAATTCTTGATTTTGCGATCGGTCATTGATCACTCCTTTGATTGACGCAGGCCATAAACCAGCCTGCACATTGTCGGGTCAAACTTACAAACAAAAACGATTGGAACAAGCCATGCTCAACTCCAAGCGCTCAATACTGCTTTGAGGGCTCAGAGTAGCTACCTCCCCCGGTATTTCTCAAGGAATTTTTTAACTTTTCCTGTCAGGCGTCAAGCATTTTAGTCAAACTTGTCCAATTCGCGGTCGGGACCGATGACATCTATCAGCTCACCGGCATGTAGGATTTCCACTCCATACGGCAAGGGAATCTTGGCAATCGTCGGCTCCGCACCCTCTTCATCGGACGGGACCGGGCGGTGGATCTGCACCAGATTCAGGTGTTTATCCCCCAGCAGATTCAATTCGGCCAGGCTTTGGTCGTCCCACTCCTGCGGCACGGTGATCCGGCGCAGGGAGTACCCGGTCGGCAGCTCCACGAAATCCACCACCGAGTCGGTGACCAGATGCTCCGCCAGACGCGCCCCCATGTCTTCTTCGGGCTTGACGATCTGGTCAGCCCCCACCTGCCGCAGAACCGAGGCCTGCATCTCGTTGAGAGCCTTGGCGATGACCTTTTTGGCCCCCAGGGTTTTGCAGTGCATGGTGACCATCACCGAGGCCTCGAAATTGGTGCCAATGGCCACAACGACCACATCCATGGCCCCCACATCGTAGGCCTTCAGGTTGGAGATGTCGGTGGCGTCGAAGCCCACGGCCACCGCCACATCGTCGGCCACGGCTTCGAACTGGGCCGTTCTGCGGTCCACCGCCAACACTTCAACCCGTTTGCTGGCCAAACTGACGGCCACGGTGCTGCCGAACCTTCCCAGGCCAATCACGGCGACTTTCAACATGCGAACTTCCCTTCCAAACAGATGAATCCACTCTAACCAATCATGATCCGACCCTTGGGCAGGCGCACCTGCGGGTCGTGAACCGTTCCGGTCAAACTGCTGGCCATGGTCAATGGCCCCAGCCGTCCAACAAACATGAGCACGATGATGACAATCTGGCCGACTGGTGACAACAGGGGCGTCAGGCCCAGGCTGAGCCCCACCGTACCCAGGGCCGAAAAGACCTCGAAGGCCGTGGTCATGAAGGGCTGTCCCTCGCTGACCAGCAGAATGAACAGGGCGATCACCGCCAAAACCAGCCCCGCCGAAAGCACCAGCATGGCCCGTTGCACGTGTACCGGTTCCAATTCGCGGCGACCGAGCCGCACCTTGGTCAGACCCCGGCTGATGGATCGCAAATTGGCCCAGACCAGGGCCACTGCAGTGACTTTGACCCCGCCGGCGGTGCTGCCGGGCGCCCCGCCGATGAACATCAGGATGATCATCACAAAAATGCTGGCCTGCGACAGACCGGCCAGATCCATGCTGTTGAAGCCCGCCGTGCGGCAGGTGGCCGACTGGAAACAGGCCTGCCCCAATTTGGCCAGCGAGCCTTCGGCGGCCAGACCCTGGTTCCACTCCAGGGCCAAAATGAGGGCTGTGCCGCCTACCAGCAATAGAGCCG
>DAOVTU010000671.1 GCA_030632925.1 Candidatus Krumholzibacteriia bacterium
CGTGAACCGGGGCCATGGCAGGTCTCGCAGGAGACATCAAGCTCCGACCAGGTCGTCTGGTAGGGGTTGCTCTGCGCGTCATAATTGCGCTGCAGGTTGGTCGGGTGGCAATCCGCGCACATGAAATTCCAGTTCTGGAGCGGGCCCGTCCAGTGGAACAGGTCATCGGCGGGAGTTTTGTCGTTGGGGTAAAGATGGAACCAGCGCTGGCCACCGTCCTCGGCCTCGGTCGTATCCCAGCAGATGTTCAACGATTGCAGGCGGCCATCGGGGAACCGGATCAGGAATTGTTCCAGCGGAAAGTAGCCGAAGACATAGGCCACTTCGAAATCCGTCATCTCACCGTTGGGCCCATCGGTGCGGACCATGTACTTGTCGCCGTCGCGATAGAAAGAGCTGGTCACGCCAAAATGGGTGTACTGCGCATCATCGAAATCGGCGGTGATGGTCGTTGGTCCCGGCAGTTGCATGGCCAGGTCGTGATCCGACCCGGTCCAGACGCTGTCGGCCGCGGCGTGGCATTCCTGGCAGGCCTGGCGCCCGGCCCAGGTGGCCGGCCCGTGGGAATAGTCGGGCCCATCGCTGGTCGGATCTGCGGCCGGTGGTTCGACAAAGCGATGCCAATGGTTGTTGCCGATCAGCAGTACGGCGATGATGAGAACGCAGGCTGCAGTGAACAGGCCGACTTCGCGTTTCCACATGAGGTGGTCCCGGCTTTCTTACAAATTTTCAGGTACGGAACAAACAACAGAATTCAGGTGCGTCAGTGATCAAAACCTATCACGCAAGTCGCCTGCGGAACAGCACCTTTCATCACAACCCGCACACTGAATTCGGACCAATTTGGTCATTCCCAATTGACATTCTCAAACCGCATGGGGACAATGAAATATCTGATCTGTCATTCATTGTTTAAGGAGTGCCATGATGCGCTGTCATAAATGGTTTTTATTGCTGGTTTTCGTTCTCGCGCTTGGCGCTGTTGAGGCCACAGCCAACGAGTGTTGCCAGTTGGACAACGGCTTCCAGATGATCTGGAGCGGCACCGACTCTCTCATGACCTTCAGCGAATTGGCCTCCTACTGTGGCCCCATCCTGTGGTTCTCGCCGGACGAACCCAACCTCGATGGAGCCAGGGGCAAAGACATCCGGATGCCCATGAATTTCCCCTTTGAGCCCGCCGTCGATGCGCCGCTGGTCTACTACCGCGTGCGCACCATTTTGAATCGTATCCAACGAAAAGGCGAAGTGGTCGTTCGCGAAGACCCAAAACGCGTCGACACCCAGATGAATCTGGCCAATATCGTGGGCTTTGATCTGGACTACTTCTTTTATTACCCCAGTGAAGAAGGCATGGGCTCCCACGACCACGATGTCGAAGCCACCTACTTCAAGATCTATGCGCATCGTTGCGAGGATTGCGTGACTCAGCACTACGCCCTGTACATCGAGCGCACCATCGCCAAGGCCCACGGCCTGCTGTGGTACGACAATACCCTGGTCACTGACGAGTACACCGAGTTCCCCATGACCATCCTGGTCGAAGAGGGCAAACACGCCAGTTGCACCGACAAGAACCACGACGGCATCTACACGCCGACGTTTGACGTCAACCGGCGCATCAATGACGCCTGGGGCGTGCGCGACATCATGCGCGGCGGTGGCCTTTACAGCGGCAGTTTCCAGGCCTGGATGGCCAAACACCGCCCGTTGGATCGCCGCATCTTCCCCCCGCTGCCGGGCGACAGCCCCTTGCGCGCCGAATTCTCGGAAAACGGATTGTATGCACCGGACAATGCGATCTACGAGCTGCGCCCCTTCCCCCGTCCGGAAGACGTCGACACCGAGGCCGAACCCACCCTGCTGCATTTCGTGGACGACAAGGGCGACGAGAATTGGCCCGAAGTGCTCGATGCCAACGACCTGCGTTCGGTCCTGCGCTGGATGGACGAAGAGAGATTCATCAACTCCCTGTCCATCGCCTACCGTTACGACGGCCTGAATCACGGTTCCCGCGACCACACCGGTGGCCTCAGTTTCATCTTTCCCCTGCTGGTGGTGAAAAACGTCTCGGATCCCGTGGCCGGCGGCTGGTTCGTCAACCGCATGTATTTCAAGGATAAGAAACTGCGCGATTTTTCCTGGAACCTGCTCTACACCACCAGCGCTTCGCGTTGGGTGGACGGCTATTTTGCCTTCGGCTGGGAATGGGACGAAGACGATTTTGGTGAGAACCACACCGACATGATGACCGAAACCGGCGTCAAGTTCCGTCTCAACATGAGCCATACGCCGCTCAAGTTCCTTTCCGTTCTGGGAACTGATTTCTGGGGCGTACGGGTCGGTATCAAGAACAAGGGCATCTTCAATTGGGAATCGATCGGCTATGCGGTCGAAGTTGGTGCTGGTGTCTGGTAGATCTGTGGTTCGAGTTGGACAGAGGACAGGATTCAGATGAGTACGAAAGGTTGCCCCGTGGGTTGTATCAAAATTTTGCAGTGAACCGGTCTGCTCATGGTTAACCTGGCGATCATCGCCGGACCCGCC
>DAOVTU010000647.1 GCA_030632925.1 Candidatus Krumholzibacteriia bacterium
AAAAATCCTGATGGTCATGCTCTCTCCAGTTGAACAGGTGTTCTGGGCCTCGCCCAACATCCGCATGGAAATGGGCGTGGCCGCCAAACGCTACAAGTACGCCGCCGAATTCATGCAGGTGGATTTCGAGAAAAAGGGCGCCACCATGGCCGAGATGATCGGCTTCATCGGGGGCCTGGTACAACGCCTGCACGGTCACCTGAACGCCACCCAGGCCGACAGCTTGCGCAAAGTGCGCGGTAGCCTCTTGCCGGAGTTGAGGCAACCGCTGGCCATGCACGATGTCGCTGAAGTCAAAGCCGACCACGGCCTGACCACGGATGACGAAGTCGAGCAACATCTGGCCGCCCACTCAGGTGGCTTGCCTTTCATCGTCACTAACCTCAAGCGCGAAGCCTACGACTGCCTGGACCCCGCCACGGGCCAGTACCTGAACTACGACGTGGTCTATCCGGCGGTGGGTGAAAACCTTTACCCTGTCGAATGCCTGTCCGGGGCCGAGCGCACTCGCTCCTTGCCGGATTTGCGCGCACGCATGCTGGAACTGGGTTACCCCATGGAATACTTCGCGCCATTTTTTGCCATCTATGAAGCCCACGCACAGGGCGCAACGGACATCACCTGCGCCGGCGGGGGCTTTGGCATCGAACGGCTGACCTACGCCTTGCTCGGACTGGCAGACATCCACCAGGTGTACCCGTTCCCTCGTCCGGCCGAAGGGTGCATCGCCATCTGAACAGTTGTCCGGATCAGTGGCAGCGACCATATTTGGGGGCGATTCCAACGCCCCCTTATTTTGGAGCCGATACCATGCCCGACCTGACGATGCTGAAAGCCACCTGGTCCCTGCGCCTGTTCGCGTTCTGGAAGATTCCCCTCATTGCCCTGGTGCGGCCGCGACTGCTGGTGGCCAATGCCGACCAGTGTGTCGTGCGCCTGCCTTTGACCTGGCTGACGAAGAACCACCTGCGGTCCATGTATTTTGGCGCGCTGAGCATCGGCGCCGATGTGTCCGGTGGGCTGATTGTCATGAACCTGATTCGTTCGCGGCGTTCGCGGGTGGCGTTCCTGTTCAAGGATTTTCACGCCGACTTTCTAAAGCGTGCCGAAGGGGCCGTGGTCTTCACCTGCAATGATGGCCAGAAGTTGGCTGCCCTGTTGGACAAGGCCGAAGCGAGCGGGGAGAGAGAAGAAGACACGGTGCTGGTGACGGCGACCGTGCCTGAGAAACTTGGCGATGAACCAGTAGCGGAATTCCGCCTCACTATTAGCATGAAGAAGCGGGCCTGATCACCCCGCCTGCATAACCGCCGCCATGAAGCTGTGCAATTTTTCCGGATCCAGTTTGTCGTCAGTACGCACGCCGCTGCACACATCGACCCCAAAGGGCTGCACGGTGGCAATGGCCTCGCCGACATTGGCCGCCGTCAGGCCACCGGCCAGAAATACCGGCACCTGAACCTTCTGCACGATCTTCGCATCCAGGGACCAGTCATGGGTGCGACCGGTGCCGCCCAACTCGCGGGTCGGGCCCTCGGTAACGCCGGTGTCGAGCAACAAGCCATCGACGGCCGGCGCGTAGGTCTGGGCTTCTTCAATAGACGAACTGTCCTTCACATGCACCACGTGCACCAACGTCACCCCGGGCAGGGCTTCGCGCAGGTCAGCCAGAACTTCCAACTTCAAGGGCTGGCACAATTGCAGCGCGGCAGGCTTCAGACGTTTGTATTGCGCCAGCAGCTCAGGCAATTCCGTCAGGCTGGTCAGCAATTCGGACCAGACTGGAAAAGGCGTGGCCTTGACCAACTCGGCGATTTTTTCCGAAGGGATCACGCCCGGCCCGCTGGGCATGTGGGAAACAAAGCCCACCGCCGCGGCCCCCTGGCCCACGGCCAGATCCAACTCTTCCCGATTCATGATGCAACAGATCTTTGTACGTACCATCAGATTCCCACTTTGAAAACAAGACGCCACCAGTCGCGGGCCACCTCGGAAGCCGGCGGCGGAAAATTCAGAAACGCGGACGGATCGGCCTTTTCCCGATTCCACTCGGCCGTCACTTCCCAGTGCAACGGCGCGGCCGGGGCAGCCTCCCTGTCGATGGACTCGGCCCGCGGCGTACGCCGCAGGGTCAGCCCCACCGAATTCCGGGCTCCTTCGCCGGGTGTGTGCCCCAACATGCCCCAGGTGGCCAGACGCCCCTGCAGGTTCAACTGGCATCCCCACTGGGCCGGTCGTACGCGCACCAAAGCCGTGACCGCTTCGCCCGATCCTCCGAGCGGGTGTCCCATGAGGGTTTGTTCCTGCGAATACCCTTCGCGATAGCCCCCATTGGTATACCACAACCCTTTGTCATGCTGCAATTCCGCGTATTCAAAGGCCAGATCCCAGCGGGGGCTCAACAACTCAAATCCCACGATACTGGCCGGAATCGAAATCTGCGGCACAACACCCCACGGCCCCGACGGCAAAAAGTCGGTGCCCCCATAGTCCCAGAACAGGCGCCCCGCACTGGACGGCAATACCGGCCAGGGCGCATCCCGCCAACGGAATTCGAACTGGGCGGCAAAGATCCGGTCGGTGATGGGCCCACTTTCCTGTTCGCGCCAAGTGGTGCCGATGAGCGGGAAATTGATCTG
>DAOVTU010000673.1 GCA_030632925.1 Candidatus Krumholzibacteriia bacterium
AAATCCCTCGCTGCCTGAGCAACGAGGGAATTTTTCTCAAATCAGCAATACAGACTCAGCCGGATCAGCCAGTGCGGCGACGACGCCGGCGCGGACCAAAGCCCGAACCGCCGCCCTGCTGTTGCTGCCGCTGCTGCCCACCCGCCTGTGGACCACGGGGCCCACGCTGGTTGCCCTGCCTCGAACGGTTGCGCGGAGCAGGCCGCACCTCGGCATCGGCCACGAAACCATCGATTTCCCGCCGCTGGATCGGCGCGCCGATCATGCGCTCGGTGGCCCGCAACCAACTGTGGTCCGCGCCGGTGACAAAAGTGCAGGCAGTGCCTTCGAGTTCGGCCCGACCCGTGCGTCCGATCCGGTGCGTGTAGGCTTCCGGCGTATTGGGCACATCGAAGTTGATCACGTGGGAGACGCCGCTGACGTCAATCCCCCGCGCCACGATATCGGTGGCCACCAGAATATTGAAGTGGCGGGTGCGGAATCCATTCATGGCCCGGTCACGCTGCCCCTGGGACAAATTGCCCTGCAGACCAACCGCTTTGTGGCCGGCCTTGCACAGTTGCTCGGCCAGACGCCGCGCCCGGTGCTTGGTGCGCGTAAAGACAATAGCCGAATCGCAGTTATCCTTCGTCAGCAGGTGCTCCAGCAAGTCGCGCTTGCGGCGTTCGCCCACCAGAACCAAGGCGTGGTCGATGGTCGCTGCAGGAGCGGAATCCGCCAACTCGACAACGTGCGGATTGTTCAGCACATCGTCAGCCAGATGGCGCACTTCCTTGGGCATGGTGGCCGAAAAAAGCAGGTTCTGTCGGTCGGCCGGCAAGGCGGCCAAAATTTTGCGGATATCCGGCAGGAAGCCCATGTCGAACATGTGGTCGGCTTCATCGAGCACCAGTGTTTCCACTTCGTCCAGATGCAGCAGGCCCTGGTCCAGCAAGTCCAGCACGCGGCCGGGGCAACCGACGACGATTTCCGGATGGCGGCGCAAAGCGCGCACCTGATTGTGGGCCGAGACACCACCAAAAATGGTCACCATCTTCATCTGGGTGAACTGGGCCAGGGTGCGGACTTCGGCCGCGATCTGGGTGGCCAGTTCCCGGGTGGGGGCCAGGATCAGGGCGCGCGGTCCGCGCTGGCGGTCACGCAACAGGCGGTCCAGCAGGGGCAGCGCAAAGGCGGCCGTCTTGCCGGTGCCGGTCTGGGCCAGGCCCAGCACGTCGAAGCCGGCCTGGATGGCCGGAATGGTTTCGGCCTGGATGGGCCGGGGCTCATCGAAGCCCGTAGCGCGAATGCCTCGCATGAGGGTTTTGTGGAGGCCAAAGCGGTCGAAACCGTTGGGGCCAGGATGGTCCGAGTTCGGATGATTCGAGTTCGGATGATTCGTGGTCGTGTTTTTCAATTCAGACATAAAAAGTATATTCTCCACCACACAGCACACAGACGTAGCCTGGGCGGCATGATCGAACGTTCTGACCTAAACAACAGGGAAGGGCAAAAGGGGGGCTATAGGCGGCGCAACCTCGAGATAGTGAAGAGGTTCTGTTGTTCGCCGCTGTCGGGCTGGCGCCCGAGCTTGAGTGATCAATATAGTACCTGGCAGACAATTACGCCAATTTCCAGACCAATTCTGCCCTGTATGCCCTTCAAGTACTATATTCAGCCGCACACACGGCACAGCCACAGACGACTTTATCCGGCAGGCGACTCCTCAATATGATCAATCTGACCAACATCTCGAAGCGCTACGGACGCCAGATCCTCTTTGTGGAGACCTCGTTCCAGCTCAACAAGGGCGAAAAGGTTGGCCTGGTCGGCCCCAACGGCGCCGGCAAATCCACCGTTTTTCGCCTCATCGTGGGCGAAGAAGAGCCGGACGAGGGCAAGATTTCCCTGCCCAAGCACACCACCATCGGCTACTTCCGGCAGGACATCAGCGAGATGTCCGGTCGCTCGGTGCTGGACGAAACCATCGCCGGCAGCGGCGACCTCGGCGAACTGCACCACGAACTGGCCGACCTGGAAAAGGCCATGTCCGACCCCGTGCGGGCCGACGAGATGGAGACGATCCTGGCCCGCTTCGGCGAGGTGCTGGACGAGTACCAGAGCCGCGGAGGCTACGAACTGGAAGCCAAGGCCCGCGAAGTATTGCAAGGTCTGGGCTTCGCTGATGACCAGATCAACGGCGACTCGGGCGATCTTTCGGGCGGTTGGAAAATGCGCATCGGCATGGCCCGCGTACTTCTGGCCAAGCCCGATGTATTGCTGATGGATGAGCCCACCAACCATCTGGACATCGAATCAATCCTGTGGTTGGAGAAATTCATCAAGGATTATCCCGGCGCCGTGCTGCTGACCTGCCATGACAAGGACTTCATGAACCGGATCGTGAGTCGGATCGTGGACATCGACGGCGGGGAATTCATCGCCTACACCGGCGACTACGACTACTTCGTGCGGCAGCGCGCCGTGGCCGAAGCCAATCGCGAAGCCAGTTACGCCCGGCAGCAGGCCATGCTGGCCAAGGAGCAACGCTTCGTCGACCGC
>DAOVTU010000290.1 GCA_030632925.1 Candidatus Krumholzibacteriia bacterium
GGCCATGTCTCCGTTGAACGAACGCCAGGTGTTCGAAATCAACCGCGCCATGCACGGCGGGATGCCGGTGATCATGGCCATGCAGGCCCACGAGTACGGCTACAGCCCGGCCCAGGCGGGCGGCTGGAACATCAGCGGCCAATCGCTGGACACGGGCCTTGAGCCCATGCTCGCGCAGTTCGGTTTGACCGTCAGCGAAGAGCACTTCTTCGACAGCGCCATGGAGACCATCGACCTGCCGCGCGAAGTAAACATCGGGGGCCTGCGCATGCAGACTCGCGAGCCGGTCAAGGTGCCGATCCAGATCAGTGTGACGGAGTCCCAGATGAACCAGGACTCGCCATTGACCAATCGCATCGGCTCGGTATTTTTCCTGTGGGGCACGCCCATCAACAAGGACGAAACCGTGTTGGCGAGCAACAGCCTGACGGCCACCAGCCTGATGACCAGCAGTGACAATTGCTGGAGTGAGGTGTGGTCCGACGGCCCGGTACTCGGCGACATGCTCAACCCACAGGGCAAGCACATGCTCGGTGCCCAGACGGTGGCCATGCTGGTCGAAGGCCAGTTCCCGGACACGTTTGCGGGTGCGGCGGTGCCGGCCTGGCCGGCGGTTGCAGCCCCTGACGGTGGTGCGATGGATCCTCTGGCCGCTGGCCCTGATACACCCGCCCCGGTGACTCCGCAGCCCGGACGCCTGTTTCTGGTCGGTGGTGCCAAGATGTTCGACGACAACATCCTGGCTGCCCAGCAGAACGCGCTGTTGCTGCTGAACGCCGTGGACTTCCTGGCGGGCAGCCATGAGCTGTTGGCCATCCGCAGCAAGACCCTCACCCAGCGGGTGATCAAGCCGGTCGAGTCCAGTGCAAAACTGGCCTGGCGCCTGTTTGCGGTGCTGCTGGTGCCGGTTGTTCTGGCTGTATTCGGGTTCACCCGCGCCGGTGTGCGTCGTCGCGACGCCGCTGCTTATCGGAGTCAATTCAAACGCGCCGGCAGCAACCGGTAAAGGAGGACCGATCATGATGAATACCAAAAATCTGGTCATTATCGGCATCATCCTCGTGGTGCTGCTGGGCGTGAACCTGATGCAAAAGAGCGGCCACAAGAAGGCGACCAGCCAGTCATCCGTGGCCCAAATTATTGAAGAGGGCTTTGTGCCGGCGGACCTGAGCCGGATCACCCTCGGCTATGGCACCGAAGCCGAAGCCGTGGTGTTGAGCAACAACCCCACCGGTTGGACGGTCGACACGGCGTGGCACGCCCAGGCCAACCTCGCGCGCATCGAAACCTTGGTGCGCAACGTGAGTGGATTGCTGGGCGAGTACCGCTCGGACAGCGCTGAAGTATTGGGCGACTACGGACTGGGTGCGGACGGTGCCGTGCAGATCCGGGCCTACAATCCGGCCGGTGAGTTGGCTTTCGCGCTGGACGTGGGCCACAAGCCGGAGCGCTACCCCGGCAACTTCGTGCGCCTGCCGGACAACAACAAGGTGTACGTGAGCCAGAAGAACCTGCTGGCCGAAGTCGGCATTTACGACGGCCCCGAGCTGCCCAAGAGCCGGTATTTCCTGGAGCTGCAGGCTTTGCAGGAAGACCGCCTGGAAGTGGACCGGATGGCCATCACCAATGGTGACGAACGGTTGGAGTTCGTGAAGGACTTTGCCGAGGAAGCTCCTGCTGAAGGTGCCGAAGACAGCGCTCCGGTGCTGGACCGCAACACCTGGGAGTGGTCCTTGACTGGTGCTTCGGATGCATCCCTGGCCAAAACCAAGGTCGACGCGGTGCTCAACTCGCTGGTTGCCGTGCGGGCCACCGATCTGGTGGACCCCAAGGCTGACCTGGCCGGGTACGGCTTGGCCGAGCCAACCCGTCGCGCCGCCCTGCAGCTGCAGGACGGCCGCGAGATCGTCATGACCTTCGGCAATGACCGCGAAGCAGTCGAAGATGCGCCGGCTGGCACCTATATGCAGCTCGGTGGCGACGACACGGTTTGGGTCGTGACGGAATATGCCATGAAGAACATCTTCAAGGCATTGGATGAGTTGAAGCCGGAATAGGCTGAAATCGGCTGAGAAGCGGCTTCCCCTGATGATTGGGGAAGCCGCTTTTGTTTGTCCTAAACGCCTTTCATGTGCTAAATTGACCGATACCGCTCACCCAGAGGTGAGCCCCCGCTTTGCACCGCTTTTTTGAAGATCCATTGGGAGGATGAACGTGAGCGGCATGCTGCTGAAGAACGCCACCGTCTTGGATTATTTCCCCGTCGCCATGGACGCCGAAGCCGCCCCCCGCGTCGAGGTCGTTGACCTGCGTATTGAAGGCGAACGCATTGTTGAACGCGGCACCGACCTCGAAGCCCGCGATGGCGAAGAAGTGCTCGAGCTGTCCGGCGTCACGGTGATGCCCGGCAACATCAATGCCCACGGCCACCTCTACTCCAGCCTGGCCGCCGGCATGCCCGCGCCCAAGGCGCCGCTGAAAAGCTTCACCGACATTTTGACCGAAATCTGGTGGCCACTGGACCGCAGCCTTGACGCCGAGGCCAACTACCTCAGTTCGTTGGCTGGCAGCTGGGACGCCGTGCGTTGCGGCACCACGCTTATCTTTGATCATCATGCCAGCCTCGCGGCGGTCGGCGGTTCGCTCGACCGCATCGAACAAGGTATCAGCGAAGTGGGCTTGCGCGGCTGCCTGTGCTACGAAACCACCGACCGCGGCGGCAAGGGCCAACGCGACATCACCCTGCAGGAGAACGAACGCTACCTGCAGAAATTGCACGATGCGCCCAAGTCAGGTGTGCCCCAGTTCAAGGGATTAGTAGGTGCCCACGCCAGCTTCACCCTCGAAGAACGCACTTTGGAACTGCTCGAAGGAATCTGCAGCCGGATGGGCGTTGGACTGCACATCCATCTGGCCGAGGGCACGACTGATCGCGAAGTGAGCCACGACCGGGGCTGGAAAGACCCGCTGGACCGTCTGGCCGAATATGGTTTGGTGCGGCCCGGCAGTGTTTTTGCCCACGGCGTTGACCTGAGCCCCATCGACATGCAGACCCTCGAGGAAAAGGGCGTGTGGTTGATCCACTGCGGCCGCTCGAACATGAACAACGGCGTGGGCCGCGCGCCCATCGATCGTTTTCCGCTGAACTGCGGCGTGGGTTCGGACGGCCTGGACAACAACATGTGGGGCGAGTTGCGCATGAGTTATTTCCGCGGCAACGAAGGCGGCCGTGGCCCCATGGGCAATCCCGGCGCCGCCCGCTTCTGGCTGGGCAACTACCGCCTGGCCCGTGAGATTTTTGGCGAACCCTTCGGCAGCCTCGACAGCGGCGCGCCGGCGGACTTCATCATCCTGGAAAACTTCCAGAAAACGCCCCTGACGAGCGATACCTGGCTGGGTCACCTATTGTTTGACTTCCATCCCTGGGATATCCACACCGTGGTTGTCGGCGGCCGCAAGGTTTATCGCAACGGCGATACGCCCCCGGTTGAAGCCACCGTTTTGCAAGAGACAGCCGCCCGCATGTGGAAATCCATGGGCTGGCAAAAATAATTGATTCGAAGAAACAGCACACACGATTTGGGAGAGTTATAAATGAGCAATAGCATCGGCAAAACCATCGCCGCCCGCGCCGCAGAACTGCAGGAACCCATGATCGCCTTTTTGCGCGACATCGTGGCCATCCCCAGCCTATCGGGTCAGGAAGAGGGCGTCATCCGGCGCATCGAAGAAGAAATGAAAAAGGTCGGCTTCGACGAAGTCCGCATTGATGCCCTGGGCAACGTGCTCGGTCGTATCGGCGACGGCCCCCGCATCATCGCCTTCGACGCCCACATCGACACCGTGGACGTGAGCGACCCCACCCAGTGGGACTGCGACCCATTCAAGGGCAAGGTCGAAGACGGCAACGTGTTTGGTCGCGGCTCGGTGGACCAGAAGGCCGGCATGGCAGGCATGGTTTACGCCGCGGTGATGATGAAGGAATTGAATTTGTTGGATGGCTTCACCGTCTGGATGACCGGCACGGTGATGGAAGAAGACTGCGACGGTCTCTGCTGGCACCACATCCTGAGCGAAAAAACCATCAACCCGGAACTCGTCGTCAGCACCGAACCCACGGGCTTGAAGATTCACCGCGGACAGCGCGGACGCATGGAGATCCGGGTGCGGGTCAAAGGCCGCAGCTGCCACGGCAGCATGCCCCACCTGGGCGACAACGCCATCTACAAAATCGCGCCGGCCATCCAGGCCATTGAAAAGTTGAACGACAACCTGAAGACCGATGATTTCCTGGGCAAGGGCACCTGCACGATCAGTTGGATCGGCTGCCAGACCCCCAGCCTGTGCGCGGTGCCGGATGAGGCCGAGTTTCACATCGACCGCCGCCTGACCGTGGGCGATTCCCGCGAGTCGGCCGTGGCCGAAGTTGAAGAAGCCATGCGCGAGGCCGGTGTCGAGGCCGAGGTCTTCACTCTGGTGTACGAAGAGAAGGCCTGGACAGGGCTCGTGTACCCCATGGACAAGTACTACCCGACCTGGGTCATGGAAGAGGATTACCCTGCCCTGCAGGCCGCCTCAAGGGCCTTTGCCGACACCAGCGGCAGCGACCCCGAGATCAGCTGCTGGACCTTCAGCACCAACGGCGTGACGATCATGGGCCTGCACGGCGTGCCCTGCCTGGGCTTTGGCCCCGGCTTGGAGAAGATCGCCCACACGGCCAACGAATTTGTACCCATTGCCGACGTGGTGGCCGCCAGCGCCTTCTACGCCGCATTGCCGGGTGAGCTGCGCAAAGGCTAGGTGGGGTATCGAAAAGACAAATTCCCCGAGAACCCCCGATTTCTTGGGTTTTCGGGGGGATTTGTTTGACAACTCGATGGTGGATTTGATATAATCTGAGGATCGCCCACCATTGTCGCATAGGAGCTTTATGATGCGTAAGTTAATGTTTGTTGTTTTCTGCCTGGTTTTTGGCGCCGGCACGGCCCTGGCCCAGACCACCGACTTGATGATCACCGAATAC
>DAOVTU010000427.1 GCA_030632925.1 Candidatus Krumholzibacteriia bacterium
GACAAGATCCCGGCTATCGGCGCCGGCAGCACACCGCTGGTTTCTCGCGCCCCGGGGCAAGCCACGACCGTGGTCTCGGTGGGCACGGTCCAATTTGGCGGCGAAAAAGTCGTTCTGATTGGTGGTCCCTGTGCTGTCGAGAATTCGGAACAGATCACGTCCATCGCCCAGTCAGTCGGTGCCGCCGGCGGTTCGATGTTGCGCGGTGGCGCCTGGAAGCCTCGGACCAGTCCCTACGCTTTTCAGGGCCTTGGCTACGAGGGGTTGGAATTGTTGGCCCAGGCGAGGCAAGCTTCGGGGCTGCCCTTCGTGACCGAAGTGCTCGACCCGCGGGATGTCGCCAAGGTGGCCGAAGTGGCCGATATGCTGCAGATCGGCAGCCGCAGTGTGCAGAACTTCCCCTTGCTGCGCGAAGTGGGGGCCAGCGGCAAACCGGTCCTGCTCAAGCGCGGTATGATGACCACCATCGAAGAGTGGCTCAATGCGGCAGAATACATCCTGGCCGCCGGGTCCCGTGATGTCGTGTTCTGCGAACGGGGGATCCGCACTTTTGAAACAGCCCTGCGCAATACCCTGGACCTCGGTGCCATCGCCGTGCTGCGCGAACGCACCCACCTGCCAGTGATTGTGGACCCCAGCCATGCGGCCGGATCGCGCCGCTATGTGGAGACCCTGGCCCGGGCTGCGGTGGCCGCGGGTGCCGACGGTCTGCTGGTCGAAACCCACAATGATCCTGGTCGCGCCTTGAGCGATGCCGACCAAAGCCTCACCCCGGATGAATTTTCCGAGCTGACAACTTCGTGCCGCGCCATCGCCCGCGCTGTCGGACGGGACCTTTAGCATGACCGCCTACCGCCCCACAGACTTGCCCGAATGTGCGCCGGGACTACTTCCCGAAGACGCCGTAATCGCCATTGATGGGCCCGCCGGCAGTGGAAAATCCACCACGGCTCGCTCCCTGGCCGACCGCTTCGGCCTGCTCTACATCGACACCGGCGCCATGTACCGGGCCTTGACCCAGGCGGCCCTCAGCCAAAAAGTTGCCCCAGATGATGAGGCTGGCCTGGTCGCACTGTTGGCGCCGGCGAGCCTCGAATTGCGACCGTCCAAGGGCGATGTGACCGTGCTCTGGAATGGGCAGGACGTCTCTCAGGCCATCCGCACTCCGGAGGTTGAATCCCTGGTTTCCCGGGTCGCCAGCCATCCGGCTGTCCGGCAGGAGATGGTGGCTCGTCAGCAGGCCATGGGGCGGCGCGGCGGCGTGGTCATGGAAGGCCGGGACATCGGCAGTGTGGTTTTCCCGCTGGCCACCGCCAAGATCTATCTGTCGGCTTCGCTGGAAGCCCGGGTGGACCGGCGTTTTCGCCAGTACAAACAGCGCGGCCGTGAGGTCAACCGGGAAGAACTGACCCGCGATCTGGCTGACCGGGACCGGCAGGACAGCCAAAGGGAGACCAGCCCGCTGGGCATCAGTCCAGATGCCATCGTGGTTGACAGCAGTGGTTTGAGCCTGGAGCAGCAGAACGAAACCTGCGCCCGGGCCTGCCTGGTGAATCCGGCCCTGGATCTGGAACTGGATACGGACCTGAGTGTGGCGCGGCTCGAGATTCCCATGCATTACCGCTTCGCCTACTTCGTATTCAGGGGCCTGGCGCGGTTTTTTGGTCTCAAGCAGTATGGCAACGAGGGCGGCGCGTTGCCCCGGGGCTGCATCATCGCGGTCAATCACATCAGCATGTGGGATCCGCCTCTGGTGGGCTCAACTTTCCACCGTTTCCGGGTCCACACCCTGACCAAGGCTGAACTTTTGAAGGTCTGGCCGATGGGGCCACTGTTTCGGATGATCGACAGCATTGCGATCGTCCGCAAAGGCTATGACGCCAATGCTTTCGATGAGGCGAAGGCGGCTTTGGATGATGGCCAGAACCTGTTGATTTTCCCGGAGGGAACCCGCCGCGCCATTGGACATCCGGGGCCCGTACGCAATGGTTTGGGCATTGTGGTGCAGGCCACCATGGCGCCAGTGGTGCCGGTCTTTATCCGCGGCAGCTACGGCAAAATGCCGGGAGGCAGCCAGTTGTCACCTTTGGAGGTCACTTTTGGCCCGGTCATGCGCTGGCACGGCCTGAGCGCCCTGTTGGAAGACAACGACTCCAAACAGGCCAGCCAAATCATTGGGAAGCTCTGTGAAAGAGCATTCTGCGAGTTGCAGGCCCGTTCCTACGAGCGCTTTGCCGAGACCGAATTCGAGCGCGAACTGGGCCAGGTCCAGCTGAAGAAATTTGCCGCCCGTCAGCGCAAGGTCTTCCGCTCGTAAGTCCGGAAAAATAAACGCAAATCAGGCATTTCAAGGGCCCCTCACTCCTTGCTAATAAACCTTCCAGGGTATATATTGTGCTGCTTGTCGGGCCATGTGGTCCGGTGCATTCATATGTCACTAGGAGGCAATCTTTCATGACCAACCCCAATCCCACGCCCGAGGAGCCGACTTCTTCCGAAGAGGCCACCTCTTCCGAACAGGCCAAGGGCGAGAACATCCAGCCGGAAGCTGCGCCCGCTGCGGCCGCTCCCAAGGATGCTCGACGCTTTGATGACGACGACGACAGCCGCCATGCCGCGGCCGAAGTCCTGCCGACACCAGCAGCTCCCAAGCTCAGCACAACGTACGAAGAAGAAAGCATCGTCAACTACGATTACCTCGAAGAAGAGGGCAAAGCTGACGATCTTTCCTACGACGAAATGCTGGCGCTGATCAACCAGTACGAAGAGACCTTGACTGATATCCAAGAGGGTCAGATTCTCGAGGGCACCGTTATCGAGGTGCGCGAGAACGAAGTAATGATGAACATCGGTGTGAAGTGAGAAGGCGTGATCAACCTGGACGAGTTTGGCTCGACCCCGGTTGCCGTCGACGACGTATTCGACGTTTTTCTGGAAAAACTGGAAAACCTGGATGGCCTGGTTGTGCTCTCGAAAGAGCGCGCCGACTTCCTCAAGGTCTGGGATCGTATCAAGCTGGCCCACGAGGCTGGCGATGTGGTCACCGGAGCAGTCGACCGTCGCATCAAGGGTGGATTGGTGGTCAAGCTGTGGGGTGTGGACACGTTCCTGCCCGGCAGCCAGGTTGCCCTGCGCCAGGTCCCGAACCTGGAAGATATGATCGGCGAGGAAATCCAGTGCCGCATCATCAAAAAGAACAAGCGCCGCCGGAACGTCGTTGTTTCCCGCCGCATTGTGTTGGAGCAGGAGCGCGAAGAGAAGAAGCGTTCCCTGATCTCCGAGTTGGAGAAGGGCCAGGTTCGTCTGGGTATCGTCAAGAACATCACCGACTTCGGTGCGTTCGTCGACCTGGGCGGCATCGATGGCCTGCTGCACATCACGGATCTCAGCTGGGGTCGCGTTGCGCACCCGAGCGAAGTGGTCTCCATCGGTCAGGAAATCGAAGTCAAGGTTTTGGACTTCGAGGAGCAGCGTGAGCGCATCAGCCTGGGTCTGAAGCAGCTGCAGTCCTACCCGTGGGATGATGTGGAAGCCAAGTACCCCGAAGAGAGCATCGTGCGTGGGCGTGTGGTCTCGATTACCAACTACGGCGCCTTTGTCGAGCTGGAAAAGGGTGTCGAGGGTCTGATCCACATTTCGGAGATGAGCTGGACCCGCCACATCAAGCACCCCAGCAAAGTTGTCAGCATTGGCGACGAAGTTGACGTGATGGTGCTGAAGATCGACAAGCAGAATGAGAAAATCAGCCTGGGCCTCAAGCAGTGCGAGAGCGATCCCTGGCTGACCCTGATCGAGCGTTACCCGAGTGGTTCGACCATCGAAGGCAACGTGCGCAACCTGACTGACTTCGGCGCTTTCGTTGAAGTTGAAGAGGGCATC
>DAOVTU010000289.1 GCA_030632925.1 Candidatus Krumholzibacteriia bacterium
GAGAGCTTTCCGGCCGACCAGCCCATCGTCTTTGCGCCGGACCGCTTCCTGGGCAACTGGGTCAGCAAAACGCTGGGCCGTGAACTGGTGCTCTGGCCGGGCTCCTGCGAAGTCCACGAGATGTTCAGCGAGAAAAGACTGGTGGAGTTGAAACTGGAGCATCCGGACGCCGTGGTCGCGGCGCACCCCGAATGCCCCGAGGGTGTTCTGCAGCACGCTGACCTGGTGGGCAGCACGACGGCCATCCTGAATTATGCCAAGGAAACCCCGGCCGAGAAGGTCATCGTCGTGACCGAGGCCGGCATTCTGCACCAGATGCAGAAGGACAATCCTGACAAGATGCTGATCCCGGCGCCGGGCGCCGACGAGTCCTGCAGTTGCAACGAGTGCCCATACATGAAGCTCAATACCATGGAAAAATTGTACCTGTCCATGCGGGACCGCACGCCGGAGATCATTGTGGATCCGGCGGTGGCGGCCAAGGCTTTGGCGCCGATCAACAGGATGCTCGAACTGAGTCGCTAGAATTCGAAGGTCTAGAAATCGAACCCAGTTGAGAAGGGGACAATTTGAAGACCCCCGTGTACCTCGATCATCAGGCCACAACGCCGTTGGATCCGCGTGTGTTGGAAGTCTGGCAGAGAACTGCTCGCGAGCATTACGGCAATCCGTCCAGTGCAGGCCATGCCTTTGGGTGGGCCGCCAACAAGGTTCTGGAATTGGCGCGCGAACAGGTCGCCGCCATGATCGGCGCGGCCCCTGACGAAATCCTTTTCACATCCGGAGCAACTGAAGCCAACAACCTGGCCCTGCTGGGGGTGGCGCGGGCCTATGCCGGACGTGGGCGCGATGGCTTGGTGTGTTCGAATCTGGAGCACCCGGCGGTGCGGCAACCCATGGCCCACCTGGCGAATAAAGAAGGCTGGCGCCTGGATGTCGTGGCGGCCGCTGAAGATGGCGTGGTAGTGCCGGAGACACTGGGGGCTTTGGTTGACGAGCGCACCTTGTTGGTCTCGCTCATGGCTGCCCAGAATGAAATCGGCACTTTGCAAATGATCAATGAGGTGGGGGGCCTCTGTCGCCGGGCCGGTGCCTTCTGCCACGTTGATGCCGCCCAGGCCGCGGGCCGGGTGGACCTGGATGTGAAGCGGGCCCAGATTGATTTGATGTCGATATCCGGCCACAAAATTTATGGGCCCAAGGGCATTGGGGCGCTGTACGTGAGTCGGCGCGACCCGCGGGTCACGGTGGCGCCGCTGATGTTTGGTGGCGGGCAGGAACGGGACCTGCGTCCGGGCACCCAGAACGTGCCGGCGATCGCGGCTCTTGGTGAAGCCTGCCGCCTGGCGGTGGCCGAACGGGAAGCCGAGAACAGCCGGTTGGCTGCCATGCGTGACCGCCTGCTCCAGACGCTGCAGGCGCAATTGCCGGATGTGCAACTCAATGGCCATCCGACGCAGCGGCTGGCGGGAAACCTGAATCTCAGTTTTGGTGGTGTGCCGGTCGGGCGATTGTTGAGCGCCTTGTCCGGCCTGGCCGTCAGTGCGGGCTCGGCCTGTGCCAGTGGCGATGGTCAGTCGTCGCCAGTGCTGGCTGCGCTTGGCGTTTCCCCGGAATTGGCGGCGTCCAGTTTGCGGATTGGACTGGGGCGCTTTACGACAGATGAGGAAGTGGATTTTGCGGCGGAAAAAATCGTGGGGGCGGTGTCGCGCTTGCGGGCTTCTCGCTAGAACCGGAAATAAAAAAACGCCCTCCGCATGGAGGGCGTTTTTTGTTAGTAGGGGGTCTGGAATTATTCCCCTTCGTAGTCCCCGGTCTGGCGACGCGACAACGAAATGCGCCGTCGTGACAAGTCCACATCCAGCACCCGTACGGAAATTTCTTCGCCTTCGTTGACGACTTCACGCGGGTGGATGATGCGCCGGTTGGCCAGTTCGGAAATATGGATGAGGCCTTCCACACCTGGGCGCAGTTCGACAAAAACGCCGAAGTCCACCAAGCGGGTGATCTTGCCGGTGGTGTCGGTGCCCGGCTCCATGCTGGAGGCCGTCTCGGGCCACGGGTCACTGGCGAGGGCCTTGATCGACAGGCTGATCCGTTCGGATCGGCCCTGACCCAGATTCTGGATCTCCAATACCTTGACTGGAACCGTCTGGCCTTCCTGCAGAACTTCCGAGGGGTCGCCCACCCGTTGGTGGGAAATCTGGGAAATGTGCACCAGACCTTCGATGCCTCCGATGTCAACAAAGGCTCCGAAGGGCACCAGACGGGTAACGAGACCTTCGAGGGCATCGCCGAGGCTGATTTTGTCGCGGGTTTCGGCGGCCTGGCTTTCGCGGTCGGCCTGCATGAGGGCGCGGCGGGAGACAACTACGTTGCGGCCGTCTTCGGAAAGTTCGAGAATTTTGAACTGCATGGTGCGCCCGACAAAAACCGAAGGGTCGTCGGCCCGCCGCACATCGATCTGGCTGAAGGGGCAGAAGGCGCGGGTGCCACCGAGGTCCACCGCAAAACCACCCTTGTTGGTTTCGCCCACTTTGCCTTCGACCGGCGTGCCGGAATCGTAGGCGGCCTGCAGGGCTTCGCTTCCGGCGTTGCGCAGGTTCAGCGCCACCGTCAGGATGAGCCCGTCGGTACCCTTGGCGATGTGGCCGGTGACCTTGTCGCCAACCTGAAGTTGCAGTTCGCCGTTTTCATCCTTGAGCTCGGCCACGGCCATGGACAATTCGTTGCGCAGCCCGCAGTCCACGAACGCGTCGTGATCTCCGATCTGAATGATGGTGCCGGTGACCTTGTCGCCAACTTTTCCATCTTCGGGTGCGACCTGATTTTCGGCCTCGAGCATGGCGGCAAACTCGCTGGAGTCTTCGGATTCGTTGATGGGCTGAATCTCGTCCCCGTTGGAGTCGTTGGATCCGTGGGAATCGTTGGATTCGTTCTGAGGGTCGGGCAGGCTAGCGTCGTTTTGGTCGATGGTCATTTCCGGGTCCTGTTCTGATAGGTCTGGGGCACGACCGCACGGCATTACCGCACAGCCCGATTCTCCAGAGATCCCGCAGAATCGTTCGCCGAACAAGTGATCACGATGGGGGAAATATACCATAACTCCCGGTTTTTTCCCACTGTTGCAATACGTAAAAGTCCAGGCCGGGATGCATTCAGGATTTCTTTAAGACCACCATGGTCATGTCATCGCCGATATCCGGCGGGTCGGCAGCGGGTCCGTCGGTAGGGGGGGATACTGAGGTTATGGGCGGGCCATTGACGTGCTCAAGCACCGCGGCGATCACTTTTTTGATAATTGTATCGGGTGCCAGATGGGCGTTGGAGACCACCGCTTCGAGAAGCCCGTTTTCGTCGAATTCCTGCCCCTGGGGGCCTGTGGCCTCGGTGATGCCGTCGGTATAGGTCACCAACAGGTCACCGGGACCCAGCGCCAGTTCGGTGACGGGATAGTTCATTTTGGGCATCATGCCCAGGGGGGTGCCGGCGGGTTTCAGCCATTCCTGCTGGCCGGTTCCGCGGCGCAACAAGGGTGGGTTGTGGCCCGCACTGGCATACCGGAAGCTGTTGCCATCGGGTGCGATGACCGCCAAAAAAAGTGTCGCGAAACGTTCGGCGTCGGTGCTCTCGAAAAGCGCCTTGTTGGCGGCGCTCAGCAACTCACCCGGGTCGTCAATGATTGTGGCCAGGGCCCTGATGCTGGCCTGCAACGTGCCGGCCAACAGGGCGGCGGGAATTCCCTTGCCCGAAACGTCGGCGATGACCAGCCCGCGGGCGCCACTGCCAAAGGTGAGGAAATCGTACGTATCGCCACTGACGGCCCGCGATGGATGATTGACGGCGGCCAGTTCAAAGCCTGGCATATCCGGTACCTGGTGGGGCAGGATCTGCTGCTGTATTTCACGTGCGGCTGCCATCTGGTTCTCGAGGTCTTCCTTGACCAGGGCTGCGTCCAGACCTTCGAGGCCCACCCGGGCAACTTCCTGCCGGGCCGCTTCCAGAGCGGTGGCAAAAAGATTCTCCGGCATGCTCAGACCGATCATGGTGGACATGTCCTGCACCTGCCCGTCCACCTTCTGGGCGAGGTTGTCCAGGGTGTCCGCGTCGAGAACCAGCAGGTCTTCCAAGGCACTCATTTTTGTAACAGGATTGAAATCGCCGCTCTCACCATAGCCGATGGCGCGGGCAATGGTGATGGCGTCCCTGAGGGTCTCGACCAAGGCGGCAGCTTCGCTTGAAATTTCATCAGCGGTGAAATTTTCGGGGTAAAAATCGACGGTTTCGACAAACACTCGCGGCAGTTTCCATTCCTTCAAGATGCGCGCGCCCAGTTCGCCGTGGTGGAAATCCAGCACCCGCATTTCGGCCTCGGCGAGGGAGACTTTCTTTTGCCGGGCGTGGTCCACCACCGCCTTGAATTCCGATCCGATACTTTGGGTCAGCGAGGTGACACCCAGCCCATGGAGGATGCCGACCATCCAGGCATCTTCGTGGTTGGACAAGCCTCGTTGGAATGCCAGGCCCTGGGCACAACTGGCCGTCGCCAGGCAGTATTGCCAGAAGGCCGTCAGGTCCAGGCCGGTGTCGCGGGCCGGGGTGGGGGTCATGTCGTGCATGCCCATCATCAGGGCCACATTGCGCACGCGCCGGATTCCCAACCGCACCAGGGCCCCGCGCAGGTCCTTGATTTCCCGGCCGTGACCGACCGCGGCACTGTTGGCCAAAGCCAGAAAGCGCATGGTCAGCACGTTGTCGCTGAGAATCAGCTTGGTCAGGGCGCCCAGGTCGCAGTCCGGGTCCGATGCCAGACTGACCACCTGGGCTGCCAGGGAGGGTAAGCTGTCCATCTCGGCCACCAGGTCGGTGACGAAAAATTTGGTTTGGGTTTCCATAACAACGGGAATCGGCCGAAAATGGCCAAATTTAAGGGATTCTTCAGCGGAGGGGATTACTTGACGAGGGAGAACTTGCCGCTGGCGCGGGCCTTGCCGGCCACTTCGATGGCATAGAGATAGGTGCCGGCAGCA
>DAOVTU010000535.1 GCA_030632925.1 Candidatus Krumholzibacteriia bacterium
AGCCGGAATCGAGATCAATGAGTACAACAACCTGTCACTGTCCATCAGATTCAACGCCACCGGCGCCGACTCTGCGCGCGTGCTCTACGGCCCTCCCGGCGGCCCCATGTTGTCAACACCCCGCTATGCCATAACCGATTCCCCGTCACGAATCGCCACCCTGGGCTTGATGCCGGAAACGAACTACGTCCATGTCGTGGAAGTCTCCAACGGTGCCGAAGCCGTGTCCAGCGACCCCACCGAAGCGGCAAGTGGTGCCTTGCCCGACTATATCGCCGATCATGTCACCTTTGAAATTACGGGCACACCTCCAGCCGGATACATTGCGACCGTCATGCGGGCCGACCCGGCCAACCGCTATCTGGTCATGTTCGATGAGACCGGACGCGTGGCCTGGTATCGCAAATTTGACATCACCGGAGGCCTCCTCCAACAGCTTCCCAATGGCAATTTCGCGGCCTTCCTGGGCCTGACTCAGGGCTTTCAGCCGTGGTACGGATATTTTGCCGAGATTTCGCCCAGCGGTGAAGTTCTCAACCGCTACCAGGCCACCGCACCTCTGTATACCGACGGACACGAACTTCTGATGACCCCGCGCGATGACGGCTATGTCACGCACCTGTTTTCATACAGCCTGCGGGAATTCGACATGACACCCTACGGTGGTCAGCCCGATGCCTTGATTGGCGGTCACCAAATTCTGCGTTTCGCACCCTCTGGGACCGTGGAGTTCAGCTGGAATGCCTGGGATCATTTCAGTGTTGCGGACTGGATTGAATTGCCCGATTCGAGACGACAAGCGGACAACGCCGACTTTGATCACCCCAACGCACTGGACCTGGATCACGACGGCAATTATATCGCGTCATTTCGCGACCTGGCCGAAGTCACCAAGATTGATTCGGATACCGGAAAACTCATCTGGCGTCTGGGCGGGGCCAACAACCAATTCACGTTCCTGGACGATCCACTGGGCGGCTTCAATGGACAACATTCGGTACGGGTGATGTCAGACGGACATTTGCTGCTGTACGACAACGGCCTGCGCCACGACGCGCCTGAAAGCCGCGCCGTGGAGTACGAACTGGACCTCGTGAACGTGACCGCAGCCATGCTCTGGCAATACCGCCACACTCCGGCCGTCTACACACCGTTTACGGGGGGCGTCACGCGCCGCACCAACGGCAACACCGTGGTCCAGTTCGCCGCCCAGGCATTGGTTGTTGAAGTCGATCCGGTGGGCCAGGTTGTCTGGACCGGACAGGCCCTCGTCGATGGTGGGCCGGTCGCCATGTATCGGCTCAATGCGGTGCCGTCTTTGTACGAATATATTCGGCCCTAGGTCACCGGTTATATCCAGCAGACGCCGGTCACCGAACCAACGAAAATCGGTTCACCTGCTCCTGCTGTCCCCAACGCAATTTGACGAAATACACACCAGTGGCAACACCCCGGCCCGCTTGGTCGGTTCCGTGCCACTGCAATTCGCCAACAGCTGTCGAAAGATGTGCCTCGTACAAACGGTGGCCGCGCAGATCATAAATGCTGATGTCACCACTTGGCGTTGTGCCAAGATCATACTTGAACGTTACAGACGGATTTGCAGGCACGGGATAGATGTTTTGCAACCCGGCTGTCTTGTCGCTGCTTTCTAATTTCAATGCCGTCAGGTTGCGGCCAGGCAACGGCCTCTCATCCGCCGCGCCGCACTGCTGGTACATGCTCAAGCCCAATCCTTCTACCGTGGTGGAAACCAGATATCCTCCACACTCCACCAATCCAAAAGACCTTTGCCCCGTCTCCAGATAGCCAACCAACTCTGGTTGCGAAAGATCCGAGATGTTCAAGGCCAGAACCCCTTTACCGGCGTTCATATAGGCATGTTCATCCGCCAAAACGAGGCCCCACCCCACTGAACTGGACAGCGGCATGTAGAAAGTCGAGACCAAATGGGCCTTCCGCGGATTACTGCAATCGACAATATTCAACGCATCAGAAGAAACGACATAAGCCATTTTGTCCTTGAACTGAAGGTCGGAAATCGCCGGCCACCCCGGCAACGCCACCGTGGTCAAATGTTTGAACTGAAGAGTCGGCTTGTTGCCGGCACGGCCCCTTCCCATCATGTAGACAGACAGCCCAGTTTCTCCCGAAGCTGCATATACGATCCCCTTATGAACATGCAAACGGTACATCCGGGACCCGAGATCCGGCGAAGTTCCAACGATGGAAGGCGCACCAGGGTCGGCAAAATCCACCACCGTAATGAAATTGCCGGTTGAATTCGCAGTCGCTCGGCTGGTGTGGAAGACGTAGGCATAGTGCCCATCTATCGCGATCTGTTTTTCGCCACCGAACAGAAGTACTTCACCAACTTGGGTTGGGGATGCCGGATTGCTGATATCGAGAAACCGCAACTTCACGCCTTCAGCCAACACAGCGAGGTCATCGGCAATCTCGAAGTGCATGATTTCGGGACCAGACCAACTTCCGACCGACGAGAGGCCACCCATCTGATCAAGTTCAAGTACGAAAAAACCACGTGGAGGATAAAGACTGTGGATGCCGTAAATCAGGTTGCCCTTCGTGCGCAGATTCCACATGCGATTCGGCAATTCCGAAGACGCCACCACGGGGTCGCGGGATTCGTAACTGTCCACATCCAAAAGTTGCAACGCCTTGTTCCGATTGTTGACCACTGCCAGACCGGCGGCCACGGCGATCTGCCACGGACCATCAGCTATCGTAATGGTCGCCAGTTGATCGATCTGCGGCAGATTCCCCAACCCCAGCACCTGCAGCCCTTCTTCTTGGTCACCGACCAGAAGGCGGTTGCCCAGAACCCGCGGACTGATGTGGTGCGCAATACCCGTCTCAACAAACCGGGTCAAAATCGGATGGATCGGATCAGCAAAATCGATCACGGCCAGGCCGGATCCGGTCACGCCAACCAGTACATAGTCCTCATAGCTGATCATCGACTGGGTCCAACCCGGCAACGGCAGGGTCGTCAGTAATGATGGTGACGCAGGGTCATCAAGACCATACACCGCCAGTTGCGTGCTCAAACGTACAACGAGAAGACCTTGCCTGACGAGAACCTCGTAGACAGAGTCCCGCGCGACGACCATTTCATGCACCAACTGCGGCGGCTAAATAGGCGAAATATCAAAGACCTGAAGTGACTGCC
>DAOVTU010000451.1 GCA_030632925.1 Candidatus Krumholzibacteriia bacterium
CATGCCCAGCTTTTCGCCGGTCTGACTTTGCTCGCGCAGGGCCATGTCCAGCTTCTCAGCCGTGATGGTCCCCGCCTCGACCAGTATCTGGCCCAGTCTTTTGGTCTTAACCTGCGCCATTTCCTCTCCCGGTAAGGTGCAATTCGGACGGGAAACACGGAACCCCTTAGCGAGGCATGCGGGTTTTCCCGTTGGGTGTTTCGCAAATTGCGTTCCGGATCAGGAAGGAATTACCTAAGCAGATATTACAGAGAAACCGTCGGTTCTTATTGTGCTTTTATTCTTATTTTTGAGTATTTTGGCAAACAAAAGACATTTTCTCACCCTTGCAAATGCTCAAACGTGAACAAAAAAGACCGCACCAGGAATAAATTTCCCAGTGCGGTCACACTTAAAAACGTGCGGTCACGCTCAAAATCGGTCCGGACGATCACCAACTGCTCAATTAACTGACAGCGGGCACGATCTCCAAAATTTCCCAGTGACGCTTCTCTTCGCCGCCACCAAAGCTCACCGTATCGCCAACCTTGGAGCCCATGAATGCCATGGCCAACGGAGCCTGATAGTTCAGGACCTTGTTCTCCACGTCGGTGTCCCAGGGACCCAGGAAGGTGTAAACCTCTTCGACGTCGGCTTCCACCGCACGCACGGTCATGCGAGTACCGACGTTCACAAAATCACTGCCAGCCATTTCCAGGTTGATGACCTTCGCCAACAGCAACTCATTCTTCATGCGAGTGGCCCGACTGGCCAGTTGATCACGCTTCTCCAGGGCCGCGGTGTACTCGGCATTCTCAGACAAATCACCGTGTGCCGCCGCCTCGCCAATCTGCTTGGCCACCTCGGGCACCTCGACATCCACGATGAAATTCAAGGCGTCCTGATAGGCGCGCAGGCCATCTTCGGTCGTGTAGATGACCGCCGACTCTTCCCACTCGCGGGTGATCTCGATGAAAATGTCGCCGTATTTGCTGCGCAGGTAACCCAGCAACTGTGTGCGCTGGGCAGGACTCAGGCCGCCGTTGTTTTCCAGAATGCCCTTGAGCCGGATGGCCTCGCGGCGATCCGCCTGGTCGATCAGGCCCAGCAATGGGCGATTGTGTTGGGTGGCCAAAGCCGCCCGGGCACTCTCGAGCACCTTGAGGTGCTTCTCTTCCAGGGACATCCCGTACAGGTTGCCGATGGCATCGAGCAGGTTGAACATGCTGTCGGCCATGCGCGATTCAGGCAGTTCCTCCAGGCTCAGAACAAACTGCGCCGCTGCGCCGCTGCCATAGCGGGAGCGCCACATCCAGCCCATCAGATCCGGGCTCGAAGTCGGACGCTCAGCAGTCTTGATCAAAGCACCTTTCAGGGCTTCGGTCTGCTTGCCTTCGATCAGCCCCCGCGTGATGGCGTCGCACAGGCGCTTGCCGGAACGCAACAGGACCGCGGCCCACACGTTGCCCCAACCGTCTGGCATCGCTTGTTGCACATAAGACAAAACCCGATGCAACAGGGCTTCGGGCAACTCCTGGGCCAATGCACCCAGATCATCAATGCGGCCGACAACCGAAGCTGCGGCCTTGGGGTTCGGACGAGCCACCGCCGCGCCCCTTCCCGCAACTTCCGCATGCAGGGCCAAGCCGGCCAGGGCCACACTCGGGTTATCCTTCAGCGCACCCACAGCCACCTTGGCGGCGCCGTTGCCAAAATACACCAGCAGTTCGTCGTCAACACACCCATCACAGGTGCCATTTTTCTCTTCGCGCGAAATCTCGTCCAGGTAGCCCATCACTTTCGTGAGCTTGCCCAGGGGCGTTTTCGCAAAATCAAATTCTCGGCGCAGGCGGTCTTCGAACTTGTCGGCCTGGCGCAGCAGGCGGAACGAAGGCTGGCTGCCCGCACTCATGCCGATCATATCGTCGCGCTTGAGGGCCGGTTTGGCCGTGGTCCACCAGCCCTTCCAGCCCTTGTCGCCCAGCAGGTCGGTGATCCTGGACTTGAGTTCCTTGTACATGATCCGGCCCTCACGGGTCGAATTCAGGGCTGTCTTGACGAACATGACCGCGTCTTCGTTGGCCATGGTGACCAGTTTTTCGCGGGCGTACAGGAACATGGCGGGAAAATAATCGGCCGGACGGGGGCGCAATTTGGCAATGGTTGCGGGGCCAAATTCAGCCCGGCGATCTTCAAACAACAGACTCACAACGCCGTTGTCCGGGTTCACACTCTCAACCAGACCGGGTACCAGGAAGCTGTTTTCCAGGGCAAAGGCCCCGGTTTGCAGTTGTACATACAGTTCGATGGTCTTGACCGCAGCGCCCAAATCACCCGATTCGGGCAGCAACATTTCCAGCAGATCCGGCAATTCCAGGAAGGCCGGATACGCCTTGATGTACAACCGCTTCAACTGGCCGACCAGACTGCTGCCCTGGGGCAACTGGGTGGCCGCTTCGAGCACCGCAATCAGGGCTGTGGCGGCGCCGTCTTTTTCTTCGACGTGCTCCACCAATTTGACCATCAGGGGCTCCGCGCGGTCCACGGCGTTCTGTCGCCCGACCTGGCCAGCGATCGGAAGCAGCTCTTTCCAGGTGTAATCGGAGAGGTTCAGGGCCTCATCCCAGAGGCTCTCGAGCTTGTCGAATTCCTTGGTATTGGCCAGCTTACCCAACTTGATGAGGGAAGGTCCCCCGGATTCCATCTCGGTCATCTTCATCCTTAAAAAAGCAGAAGCCCCTCATTTGCAAAAACGAGGGGCTAAAATAGCAATTTTATCGCGTTTGGGAAAGGTTCGCGCCTGTTTGCGCCTATTTCACCATGGTCATTTTCCCGGTCGTGACCATCGAGCCGACCACAAATCGGGTCAGATACATGCCCGTCGATGACACCACGCCGGCGTCGTCCTTGCCGTCCCACCTGACCTCGTGCCAGCCGGGGGTCCGGTCCACGTCCAGGCGCCGGACCAGTTGACCCTGCAGGGTGTAAATGTCCAGGCGCATGATTTCGTCGCCGGACGCACTCTCGGGTACGCCGTACACCACAGAGGTTTCGGGGTTGAACGGGTTGGGGTAGTTGTCGCCCAGTTCAGCGGCCAACGGCACGCCCGGTACGCCACGGTTTTCCTCTTCGGTGGCCTCAAAGTAGATCGGATCCGACTCGATGCTCATGGGCGAAAAACGGCCCTCGGCGTCGACCGCACGCACCTGCAGGCGCTGCACGATACCCGGCTCGGCGGCCAGTGTATAAATGGTGTCGCCAACGGTGGCCACCAACTCTACCGCAGCGCTGCCCCGCTGGACATAGACCTCGTACGCCACCGCTTCAGGGCGCACGATGCCATCGCCGTCGATCACCGGGCTCGGGGCCCAGTGGAAATCGTAGTCCACGGTCTGGGCCACGGCGGTTCCGGCCAGCAGAATAGTGCTGAGCAGGACAGGAAGCATGATTTTTTGGGGCCAGGATCTCACGATGCGACTCTCCAGATGGTGTTTTATGTTCATGAATCATGCGAAATCGTCTCGATTGCATGTTCCACGACTAATAATGCAACCGGAGTGCCAGCCGGACGGCCTTTGGGGGAGGATCGGGTAAGGATGAGGAATCCCGCAGAGAATCAAGAGGTTAGGGACTGCTGGTGAGGGAATTTTGGCGCCCCAGGTGGTATTGATTACGTTTTTCATCAAAATTACGCACCAAAAGCGGGCATGGGGACGGCATGCCGGGCTTTGGCATCGCAGAATGCAAGATCCAGTA
>DAOVTU010000446.1 GCA_030632925.1 Candidatus Krumholzibacteriia bacterium
CCAGCCAGTCATTTTGGTTCCTTCAATAGCCATAGCCTATCCCTCCGCCGGTTTGTCGCCAGCGGGCGCATCTGGAGTTTTGGGAGGTTCTGGAGCCTCAAGAACAGTCGGCGGGAACGGGTTTTTCGCGTAATCCTGGCCCTTGAGCGGCACGTTTTCCCAGGAATCGGGCATCTGGTAGTCCTTGCGCAAGGGGTGGCCGACCCAGCTTTCTTCCAACAGCATCCGGCGCAAGTCCGGATGGCCTTCAAAGCGGATACCCACCAGATCCCAGGCTTCGCGTTCGTGCCAGTTCGCGGTTTCCCAGAGGCTGGAAATCGTCGGCACGGCGGCCACTTCGCGCGGTACACGTACCCGTAAAGTGAACTTGTGCTTATGCTTGTGGCTGAACAGGTTGTACACCACGCCAAAGTCGCCGTCACTCACCCGGTCGGTGGTTTCGGGCTCGCCCAGTTCGGTGTAGCCAAGAATCTTGACGGACTTGCCCTTGCCGTTCTCGTCGTATCCGTCCCAATCGATGCCGCTGAGGCACATCAACTGATTGAAGCCGCAGCGTTCGTCGTCGCGCAGGAACATGCAGGCCTCAAGGATGCTCGCCGGCGCAACGTCCGCCACCGGATCGAGAGCCTCGTCATCGAAGCTGAGGGCGCCGGCGCCGATCTTCTCGGCCAGCAGTTCATAGATGGCTTTTGCTTCCATATCCCTGGTCTTCCTTTTTCCCCGGCTACTTCTGGTAGGGGATCTTTTGCGCGTAATCCTTGACCCACTTGGGAGTGACGAGCTTGCCCTGGCGGCCACGAATTTTGTCCTGCAGGCGCATCAGGGCCTCGAGCAGAACTTCGGGGCGCGGCGGACAACCGGGCACATAGACATCCACCGGCACCATGTAATCGACACCCTTGACCACGTGGTAGCCGTACTTGAAATACGGTCCGCCACCGATGGCGCAGCTGCCCATGGCCATGACCCATTTGGGCTCCGGCATCTGGTCGTAAATCAGTTTCAGGCGGCGGGCCATCTTGGCCGTCACGGTGCCCGAAACGATCATCAGGTCGGCCTGACGGGGCGTGGCACGAAAAGCACCAGCCCCGAAACGGTCTATATCGTAACGAGTTGCGCTGGCGGCGATCATTTCGATGGCGCAACAGGCCAAACCGAACGTGACCGGCCAGATGCTCGACAGCTTGGCCCAGTTGAACACTTCATCGACCGTGGTCAGGATGAAGTTCTTGGCATCGGACTGCTCAAGCATCTCGAACTGCTCGTTGACCTTGAAGTCGAGCATATTCTCGCGCCCGACATCATACCCTTCGGGCGGTGTCGTGCTTTCCTTGTAACTCATGAAGTGGAGGCCTCCTCTTCAAGCGCAGCGGATGCGGTGCTGTTGGTGGGTCGCTCGGTCAGCTTTTTGACCCAGTCCAGATCGCCCTTGGCCCACACATAGGCCAGCCCCAAAGTCAGGATGCTCAGGAAGATGATCATTTCCCAGAAGACGATCGCGCCCAGGCCGGGCACGGGGTACAGGTGTTTGAACACCACAGCCCAGGGATACAGGAAAATCACTTCCACATCGAAGACGATGAAGAACAGCGCGATCAGGTAGAACCGCACATTGAAGCGGATCCACGACGACCCAATGGGCAACTCGCCACACTCGTAGGTGGACATTTTCGCGGGAGAGGGGTTGCTGGGACGGATGAGCTTGGCGACTCCCAGGGCAAGACCTGCGAAGACGAAGCCGACCAGCACGAAAATCAAAACCGTTGCGTAATGCCCAGTCAGAGCAGAAGTTACGGCTCCCAAGAAAGGCATGGAAATCATGAATGTTCCCGGTTTTCGTTGGGCCCGGATCACGCCGGGCAGCGCCGGATATGGACCCCCAACCAAAGGCTGACTGGGCGGGTCCCGGAGGTTGTCATAATTTCGACAACCCGATAGCCAATTACATATTTAGGGTATGGTGGTGTCAAGGGATTGTTGGTGGTATTCGGTTGAAAGTGCATCTCCGGTCTCAACTGAATTCGCGGATCGTTTTCAGTGTCCCTCTGGACTTTGCTATCCGACAATTTTCCCCTAGTATCCGGCGCACCTGAATAATCGAACCCACCGCACAACCAAACCAAGGGGTCCCGACATGATCCGCATCCTGGCCGTGGGCAAAGTCAAAGACAAACGCCTGTCCGCCCTGGCCGACGACTTTTTCAAACGCCTGCGCACCATGGCCCCCGCCGAGGTGATCGAAATTAAAGACACGCAGATCGAAAAAGAGGGGCGCGACATGGTCGCCAAGCTGGGCTCGAGCTCCGGCAGCCAGGTCGTCATCGCCATGGACGAGCATGGCGATGACCTGACCAGCACCGAACTGAGCGCCTTGTTGGGCAAACACGGCAATGTCTGTTTTCTGATCGGCGGCGCCGACGGGTTGGGCCAGGCCGCCCGCGACCGGGCCAAACGCACCATCCGGCTTTCCAGCCTGACGATGACCCACGAAATGGCACGGGTCCTGCTGCTGGAGCAGATCTACCGGGGATTGAGCATCTTGCGGGGCAAGCCTTACCACCGGGCCTGAGCCGGGAACCGAAGGTCCGTTCGAGCGTTCACGGTCAGCAGTCATTTTCTGCGGTTAAACTTTTCTACGGGCAAACTGGCCATGCCTGTTCTATTATTGCCTCGTTGCTATCCGATCGTACTGAAATGCCGGATGCTATCCGGATGCCATCTGGCGACCGACTTCGGGAGAACCATGATCACGCAAAAAAAGAATCTGGGTCTGCTGACCGGTGCGCTCCTGCTGAGCCTGCTGGCCGGCACCGCCGCCGCCGCCACCCTGGAAATCACCGGGCCCGCCGGCGCCACCGTCTCGCTCAATGAACGTCCCCTGGGAGTCTTTCCCCTGGACGGCCCGCTGGATGTGCCCCCCGGCTTCTACACCATCACCTCCCAACTCCAGGGCCACGCCAATTTCGAACAGAAGGTCCGGTTGGTATCGATCAACGACTGGCACCGCATCACCGTGCGCCTGATGCCCTTCAGTCGCAAGACCGCCATGGGTAGCAGCGTGCTCTTTGCAGGCATGGGACAACACTACCTGGGCGACGGCTTTCGCGGCTATGTGTACAACGCCGCCGAAGCCGGTGGCCTGCTGGCCGCCCTGGCCGGCGAGCTGCAGCGCAGCAATCTGGAAAAGGACTACCTCAAGTTGGTCGAGCTCTACAACGGAGCCCTCAACGCCGACAACGTGGTGGCGCTGGGCGAAGAAGCGGAAGCCAAATATCAGGACATGACCGACATGGAAGAGTTGCGCGACCTGGGCCTGATGGTCGCCGGTGGCGCCATTCTCGTCAGCCTGCTGGATGTCATCATCACCTTTCCCAAGGTGGAAGCCGGCGCGGGCGCCGTGCCCATGGACACCGGTTCCCTGGAAACGCCCTGGAGCGATACCGAAACCGACAACTCCCTGCACGCCGGCTTGCGGCTGAAATTTTGAGCGGAAGAAGGAAGCCCATGCCCCGAAGCACACACATTCGCACCTTTCCTCTGCTGTGGCTGCTGGCCCTGTTGGCCACCGTTGCCACTTTTTCCGCGCTCACCGGTTGTGACACATCGGATGGCCGCCAGCACCTGGACAATCCCTTTGATCCCGATGGCAGCACCGGTGGGGACGGGTTGCAGATCACCGCGGTGATCTTGACCAATGGAATTTTCCTGCGGTGGAATCAACCCCAGGATCAGGGCATCTTCGAATACGTGC
>DAOVTU010000327.1 GCA_030632925.1 Candidatus Krumholzibacteriia bacterium
GTTGATCGTTTTTGGCTTCATCATGCTGATGCACAACACACCGTTGGGGGGCGTGGTGGATGCCGGCTTGAACGCCGTGCTCTCACCCTATTTCAGTCTGGCCCAGAATGTCTCCGATGCTCTGAGATAGCCGCCCTGAACTGGCAACCTACCGACTGTCGACCGCCAAATCACTGGCCTCATAGTTGTACCGGATCTGCGTCCACGCACTTTCATTCCCATTCTGATCCACCGCCGTAACGGCGTAGGTCGTGTAGCCCAGCAGGGGTGCACGATCAACGAAGCCGGTGTCCGTGACCGGTTCTTCAGTCAAAGGCCAGGTCTGGCCAAAGGCCACGCGGTACACGTGAAATCCCTGCAGATCAAAATCCGTCACGTTGGGACGCCAGGCCAGTTTCACGGTCGAGCGGCCGGTGGCTGCGTTCAGGCCGGTGGGCACGGCCGGAGGCGCGGTGTCCAGGACGGCTGCCTGGGGCGCGACGGTCGAGGTCGTGTCCGAGCATCCGGTCAGGCACAAACCCAGAGCCAGAATCGCAAACAGGGTGGTGGTCGTTGAAAATTTCATGGTCTGATCCTTCGCTTCCCGAGTTGTATGAATTTGCCATGAGTTGATGGCCCATCTACCGGAAAAGCCCCCCGCCGTGGCGGGAGGCTTCATTGATCACCCAGCGAATGGGAACCATCTCCGGCGGACTAGTTGGACAGTTCGCCGTCCGGGTGGGTCAGGCTCACCGTCAGGTAAGTCGTCGAAACAGCGCTGGCGTTGCCAGAGGTGTCCACCGAGTACACGTGGTACTGGCTGGAACCGCTCAGGGGGCTGGCATCGATGTAGCTGTTGATCATAGCCGGGGAGGCCACCAGATCTTCGACCACGCCGTAGCGTTCGCGAGTCACGATGTAGCCAGCCAGGTCGGCGTCGACGTTGTTCTGAGCCCAGCTGATGGTTGCGGAACCGTCGCTGTAGTTCATGTCCAACTCGGCCGGAACGGCGGGGGGAGCGGTGTCTACGACGACAGCCGCGGGGTTGTCATTACTGTCACTGCAGCCGGTGAAGGCCAGGCTGACGAGGGTAATGAGCATCAAAATTGCAATTTTCTTGTTGCTTGCCATGGGATGGTCTCCTTTTTCGCTTGGTTGCCCGATGGTTTTTTGTGGTTGCGGCCGATAGAGATCGGTTGCAGTGGCACAGTAGTTTGGAAATCTGCCCTACCGGCCGCTTCCACATTTCCCAGATTGCAAAGCGGGTGCCATGACCTTGTTGGCCCCTGTGTTTTCTGTAACATAGGTATTTATAAGCAATTAGAAGTGTCGTCAGGGAATCGCAGGGAACAACGGGAACCCATGCACCCTCACGCGCCTTGTGTTATGCGAGTTTCGGGGTGTCCCAGCCGTGCAAGTTGCCCGCCGAGGGCGCGCCGGTCGTTTGACACGTTGTGATACTCGATTATCATCAGGATCAATTCGCCTTAAAGCCCTTGACATCCCATGGGTTATGATTAAAGATGTGAGATGAATCCTGTGAATATTAGGGAATGGTGCAGGTGATTGGACCCATAAACCCCCGATCTCATGAATTCAGGAGGCTTGCCATGACCAAGGCCGATATTGTTGAGGACATTGCCCAGAAGACGGGATTGACCAAGAAAGAAGTCGCCGAGACGGTGGACCTCTTTTTGGAAAAAATCGGAGACCTGCTGGTGGAAGGTAAGCATCTGGAAATCCGGGGCTTTGGCACCTTCAAGGTCAAGGAACGCAAAGAGCGCATGGCGCGGAACCCCCGTACGGGCGAAGCCGTACCGGTGCCTTCCCGCAAGGTGCCCGTGTTCAAGGTGTCCAAGATGCTGAAGGACAAAGTGGCTGACGCCATGTAGATAGCCGAGAGGGTGATCTTCCCGGAAGGTCCCAATAGACCCTGATGGCGATCTGCGCAGAAATTGAACCGGTCTTCCGGCCTCGGCCTGGGGGATCGGTTTCCTTTTTGGGGCCAGGGGCGCATATTGGGGCCCATCCAGAACCTGTCCAAGCGTTTCCTTTATCCGGAGGACCATCATGTCCGGCTCCCCTCAATGTTCCGGCTCCTCTAAATGTATAGACATGCGCAGTGACACCGTCACCAAGCCTACTCCCGGTATGCTCGAAGCCATGCTCGCAGCCGAAGTTGGCGACGATGTCTTTGGCGACGATCCCACCATCAATCTGTTGCAGGAAGAAGTGGCGGCCCGCCTGGGCAAGGCCGCGGCGTTGTATGTGCCGAGCGGCACCATGAGTAACCAGTTGGCCTTGAGGGCCCAGACCAGCCCCGGTGATCAGGTGGTGCTGGAAGACGGTGCCCATATCTATCGTTATGAAGGTGGCGGACCGAGCATGCTCAGTGGGGTTCAGTTGACCTGTGTGCCGACGGCTGACGGACTGCTGGACTGGCCCATGGTCGAGGCTGCCCTCAATCCGGACAACGTGCATTGCGCTCCGCCGTCCCTGGTTTGCCTGGAAAATACGCACAACCGGGCCGGTGGCCGCGTTCTGCCCCAGGATGAAGTCGTTCGCATCGGTGAGCAGGTGCACGCCCGCGGTTTGCGCTACCACCTGGATGGTGCGCGGTTGTGGCACGCCCACGTGGCGACCGGCACCAGCCTGGCTGATTTGGCGGCCCCGTTCGATTCGGTGAGCGTGTGTTTTTCCAAAGGACTCGGTGCGCCGGTGGGATCGGTGCTGGTGGGCGATCGTGAGACCATCGACAGCGCCTATCGCTTCCGCAAGATGTTCGGCGGGGGCATGCGGCAGGCCGGTATTCTGGCCGCGGGTTGCCTCTACGCCCTGAATCACCAGATGGATCGCCTGCAGGAAGACCACGCCCACGCCCAGGCCCTCACCGAAGGTCTTGACCATCCGCAGCTGGCGGTCAATCATCCGGTGGACACCAATATCGTCATTGTGGATGTCGTGCCGGCAGCGGGCGACACCGCGCTCTTGGCGCATCTGGAACAGCAGGGTATTCTGGCGGTGGGCTTCGGGCCGGGCCGGGTGCGGCTGATTCCCAATCTGGAAAATTCCCGCGCCGATGTGGATCTGGTCATTGCCGCGTTGAACAACTGGCCGGGCAACGGCAACCAGTAGGAGACGACAGATGAAAATCGTCATCATCGGCGCCGGTTCGGTCGGCTTTCAACTGGCCAAGACCATCAGCCGGCGCGAACACGATGTCGTATTGATCGACCGCGAACAGGAACAGATCGACAAGGTCAAAGAACATTTGGACTGCCGATTCGTGGTGGGCAATGGGGTCAGCCCCAAGGTCATGAGCGAAGTCGGCATGACCGATTGCGACCTGGTGGCCGCGGTGACCGACCGCGACGAAATCAACATCATCAGTTGCCAAACCGCCCACGCGCTGGGGGCCAAGGTGAAGGTGGCCCGGGTCCGCCAGGAAGATTATTACCAGGACCACCGCCTGCTGCTCGACGGCATCGACATGGCCATCAATCCGGACCATGAAGCGGTGCACGCCATCCGCGAGGTGCTCTTCAAGACCGGCGCCACCGAAATCCACGATTTTGCCAATGGTAAAGTGCGCATCATCGGCGCGAGGGTCGAACCCGACAGCCGCGTCGAAGGCAAAACCCTGATCGAGCTGAACAAGGAACTGGGCAACCGGATGGCCCTGGTGATCACCATCGTGCGCGGTGAAGAAACTCTCATTCCCTCGGGCCAGACAGTCATCATGGCTGATGACAAGGTCTTCATGGCTGGCTCGCGCAGTACGGTGAACCGCTCGTTGATCTACTTCCAGGCCCGCAAGCGGCGCCTGTCCCGGGTGATGATCGTCGGCGCCAACGCCATGGGCCGCGAACTGGCCCGGGACCTGTTGGCCGCCGGCGTCAAAGTGAAAATCATCGACCGCAACGAGGAAAAATGCCGGCGCGCCAGCGAACAATTGCGGCACGCGTTGGTATTGCACGGCGAAGGCTCGGACACCGACTTGCTCGAGTCCGAAGGCGTGGCCGAAATGGACGGCTTTGTCTCGGTGGCCAACGACGAAGAAACCAACATCATGGCCTGCCTGCTGGCTCGCCATCACGGCGCTGCCAAAACGGTGTGCCTGGTGGACCGACCCGACTATGTGCCCCTGCTGCCGCTGCTGGGTGTGGACGCTGCCATCTCGCCGCGCCTGTCGACTTCCAATTGGATCAGCAGTTTCGTGCAACGCGGCGCGGTGGTCAGTTCGGAAAGCCTGGGCTTCAGCGGTTCGGAAATTCTCGAACTCAAAGTCAGTGAGAAATGCTCCTGGCTGGGGTCGAAACTGATGGATCTGGATTTCCCCAAGGACGCCGTCATCGGCGCAGTCCTCAAGCGGGGCCGCGTGCTGACGCCCGTAGGCGATACGGTTCTGGGCGCCGGCGATCAGGTCGTGGTCTTTTCCCTGCCTGATGGTGTGGACCAGGTCGTGAAATTCTTCTCGGGTGGCCAGTCGTGAACTACCGCTCCGTCCTGAAGGTCCTGGCTTTTCTGCTGCTGGTCACGGCGGCTTGCCTGCTGCTGCCCGCAGCGGTCTCGGCCCTGTACGGCGATGCGGATTGGCCGCACTTTTTGGCCTCGGCCGGACTGGGTGCCCTGCTTGGCGGCTCCCTGTTGCTGGTGGTCAA
>DAOVTU010000024.1 GCA_030632925.1 Candidatus Krumholzibacteriia bacterium
GCTATCAGAAGATCGTCGAAGGCACTGGCGCCGTTTGGCAGTACTACCCCAACGAAGGTGTGGAGTTTGCCAGCGAGTACAAGAAGACGCGTAATCAGACCGTTCGGCAGTATGATTTTGACGAAAACAAAAACATATGGGTGGACTATTCAAACGTGCGCCTGGGCACCGGGCCGTTTTTTGACGTGAAGATCCAGAACACCATCGAGGACCGGGAAGTGCGGGTCTTTATCGACGGTTTTGACGTAGGTACCGTGCCGGCTGACGGTGAATTGGACCTGCAGGTTGAGATCGGGCGGCACGATCTGGTTTTTGTGCCCGATGGGTTGAACGAATTCCGCGACGCAGTGACGATCGAAGAACACGATATGATCTGGAAGGTCTTTTTCAGCACACCGCCGGGATCCAAGGATCTGGACAACAACAACAACGTGTTCAATGCCCGGTTGCGTCTGGGTAATACGGGGAAATTCAAGAACGAGACATTTTTTGAATATGACGATGGCTATGAAGCCGTTGATCGCAACGATACCGACTTGTTGGTCTTTTTTAACGATGCCAACTACGAGTTTTCGCCGACCACGAAGTTGCAACTGAAGACAGACTACACCGACAATACGAAAGACATCGAGAACCGTTCGTACCAGAAAACCAAGAACTTCAAGCACGAGACGGTGGGCACCTGGCAGACTCGCAAAGGTCCCGGGGCGCGACTCTCCCATTCCTACAACAATACCGATGCGGTCAACGACGACATCCAGGTGTTGAGTGAAAAGAACATCATCAACGGGGTCTACAGCCACCCCACCAATTGGAAGGCTCACCGGATTTCGGTGGGGGCGAATCTGGATTTCCTGAACGATTCGGACGGCAACAAGAACAACACCTACACGACGTCGCTGCGCAACGAAATGGCATTTCGGACCCTGGGCCTGCGTTGGAAGCCCAAACACGACATGAAGTCGGTCATTGGTACGCGCAACCAGCCCTACTCCAAGAGCAAGGAACTTTCATCCCGCTTCGTAGTCGAGGGACTGCGGACCCAACTTGGTCCCGTGGGCAAGTTTGCCGCCAAGGGGATTCACGATTGGCGTCGGCAGAGGACTGGCATTGGCCAGGACATCACCACCAAATACATCACGGATGTGTCGGTGACCAAGGACTTCAACCGCCGCTACCGGGTGGGTGGAGGACTCAGCCTGGAAACCGAGACTTTCAATACATCCCTCGAATCGGTGGGCGGTGAAGTACCGCCGGAAATCGACCAGCGCGAAACCCAACGCACGCGGGCCATCAATTTCAATGCGTCGTTTGAGCCCTGGGATGGGTACAGTGCAAGTGTGTCGGCGCGCTTCGTAAAGACCAATGACGCCAACAACCGCAATGTCACCGCCCTGATATCTTTCATTATTCCGGGCGTTGAGATTCCAGTGTCGACTTTCGTGACATCGGAAAACCGGCAACTGGAGGGCCTCGATCCCCAGACGAATCTGCAGGTGGAGTCGAAGCTGACCTACAGGTTCCGGAAGATCAAGCTGACGGCGTCGTATATGATGGTCCACGAAAAGTTGACCACCGAGGATTACAACTACACCGAGTTGCGCGCCAATATCAGCCGCAACTTTGACATTTACTAGCGGATGGAGTGAGGTGCGCAGAGTCTACGGCAGTCTGATGATGGTTTTGGCGCTGACCCTGGTTGGTGACGCTGTGGCCCTGGAGTGGCCCGCACCTCCGGCTGATGCCCGGGTGCGCTTTGTGCGCTCCATCGACTGCGCGGACCTGGATCGTGACCGGGGTTTCTGGGGCAGCGTGGCGGGCATCTTTGGTGGCAGTGATCCGGCCGATGTGATCAGCCTGCCCCTGGATGTGCTTGCCCAATCCGACCGGTTGTTCCTGACCTGCCAGGAAGTGCCGGGCCTGTTGGAAGTCGACCCCGAGAGGATGAAATACCGCCTGCACCAGTGCGACGAGAGACCCTTCGGAGCGCCCATTGCCCTGGCTGAGGCCGGAGATGATATCCTGATTTCCGACAGCGAAGCCGGTGCGGTTTTCCGCTTTCGTGACGGCGAGGTCAAGCCATTCATCACCGAGCCTTTGGTGCGGCCGACCGGATTGGCCTGCCTGCCGGAACAGAACCGGATCTATGTCGTCGATACGGGCGACCATTCGGTCAAGGTGTTCGACCTCGAAGGGGCGTTCGTGGCTTCATTCGGCGGCCGGGGTGATACGGCAGCGCAGATGAATTTTCCGACATTTGCGGTGGCCAGCGGCAATGAAATCCTGGTCAACGATACGCTCAACTACCAGATCAAACGCTTTGCCGCCGATGGCCAGATGTTGTCCGCCTTTGGCGCCGAGGGTGACTCGCCCGGCACTTTTGCACGGGCCAAGGGCGTCGCCGGCGATGCCGATGGCAACGTGTGGGTCGTGGACTCGATTTTTGACAACGTTCAGGTTTTTAGCGCTGAGGGCCGGCTGTTGCTGGTGCTCGGCTCCCGAGGTCAGGGTGAGGGCCAGTTCTGGTCGCCCAGCGGCATCAGTGTGCATGACCAAAAGGTCCACATCGCCGATACGTTCAACAACCGGATCCAGGTTCTGGAAATCCTGGGAGGTGGCTCATGAAATTCGAGCACAAGGTTCTGCTCACCATAGTGCTGATCAGTTTGCCTTTTGTGGGCGGCGCAGGCCCCAAGACCAGCATTGTCCATACCAGCCACAACTTGTCGTCCAGTGGCCCGGGTGAGATCAAATCCGTCAATGAAACGCGGATCTGCATTTTCTGCCACAGCAGCCACAACGGCAGTCCGGAAGGTCCCTTGTGGAACCATGAGACGACCAAAACCGGGGCCTTTAAAGTCTACGACCGGGAAACCATGCAGGGTTATCCGCAACAGCCCAACGGCGCGACCAAGCTGTGCCTCTCGTGCCACGACGGGACCATCGCCGTGGGTGCGGTCAAGAGCATCGCGGGCGAGATCAAGATGCATGGTGTGGGGGCCGACGGCGAGATTCCCAGCGCCAAGTCGAGCAACTTCGGCCGGGATTTGTCCGGCATGCATCCGGTGTCGATTCCCTACACGCAAAAAACGGCCCAGGGCAAAAGCACCCTGCGTTGGCCGCCGGTTGATCTGGAACAGGAAGTGGGTCTCGACCAAGCCGGCTTCGTGCAATGCACGACGTGCCACGACCCCCACGGTTCGCGCTCCAAAAGCCTGCCGTTCTGGCAAAAGGATTCTTTCAGTAAGGTGTGCAATGTCTGTCATTCGTACTAGCCGGATAGGCCAAACTGTCGGGGCAGGAGTGGTGCTTGCCGTCACCGTGGCCCTGCTCATGACGCCGGTCACGGGCGGCGCCCATGTGGACAGTACCGAGTTGACCGATCCCTGTGGTTCGTGCCACGTGGGGCACGGGGCCAAAGGCGAACCCATGCTGTTAAAGGCCGAGGAAAAATTCTGCTACCAATGCCATGGATCCCAGGAGGAGCGGGCCGAGATGGTGGCCATGGGCAAGCTGAAACCGGGTGTGGAACTGGATGACCTGAGTGCGGAATTCAACAAGGCCTACGGCCATCCGGTCAAGCGCTCGGGCGAGCACAGCCCCATCGAAATTCTGCCCGACTATGCGGGGTCGGCCGTGTCCCACGCCGAGTGTGTCGACTGCCACAATCCCCACGAACGGGTGACGGGCAAGGGCGATATGGGCTACAAGGTGAAAGGCTACAGCCTGTCCGGTCAGTATCTCGAAGAGAGTGTTTACGAGTACGAAATCTGCCTCAAATGCCATACGGACCATTTGGGCACCAAAACCAGTGACCGCAGCCTGGTCAAGGCCTTCGCGCGTTCGGCCCGTTCCCAACATCCGGTGACCGCGCCGTCGACCGGCCTGGGCTCGCCCAGCCTGTTGGACAAGACCACCGCCGGCCAGTACATGAAGTGTTCGGACTGTCACTGGAGCGGCAATGAAGAGGGCCCGCGTGGACCCCACGGTTCGCGTCATGAATTTTTGCTCAGCGGCAACTACAGCCGGGATCCCTACGGCACCGAAAGCCCCTTCGCCTACCAGTTCTGCTACTCGTGCCACGACCGCATGAGCATCCTGGGCAACGAGAGTTTTCCGCTGCACCGCGAGCACATCGAAGGCGATCTGGCCCAAGGCACCAAGGGCACCTCGTGTTACACCTGCCATGCCTCGCACGGTGCGCCGGACAGCCCGCATCTGATCATGTTCAACGGGTTGGCGGTGAGCCCGGCCAAATCGGGGCGGCCCGCGAGCTATGACGTCACCGGGACCCAGTCGGGTACCTGCGTGCTGATGTGTCATGGCTATAACCATGAGCCGGGGAGTTACTGATGAGTATCCGGCACGGTTCCAGGAAATGGTCTTTGGCCGCACTGGCGGTGCTGTTGCTGACCGCCGGCGCCCAAGCGGCGCACGGTGTTGAAGTGCGGCATGTGGGCAGCATCACCGCTGGCGTGACGGCGCCGACTTCGCTGGTGGTGGGGCCGGATTACGTGGCCGCTTTGGAGCCGTATACGCAGCAACTGGTCACCTATACGAGTGACGGTATCGCTACGCGTACGGTGGAATTGGCGACCCGGGCCGCGGCTTTGGATGCCCTGGATGCCAGCCGGTATCTGTTTTGTGAGGCGGAACGCGGGCAAGTCACTTTGTTGAATTTATCCAGCGGTCAGCAGTCAGTTTTTCTGGCCGGGTTGGGCGATCCGCGCGGGTTGGTGGTCACCGGGACTGAAGTTTTTGTCCTGGATGCCGACCGCGCCATGGTCCTGATCACCGACCGGCAGGGAAACCTGCTGGAGCAGGTGGTGCTGGCGGCACCGGGTTTGACCCACGAAAGCTGGTTTTCCGCTTTGGCCTGGGACAGTGGCCGCGAAGTTTTCCAATTGTTGGATCAGACCAACTCAAGGGTCGTGACCTACGACCGGCAGGGTGCGGTGCTGGGCACCATGGGCGCATTCGGTGCCGGCGATGGCGAATTCACCCGTGGCGGCGAAGTGCTCTGTGACGCCGGCGGCTGGGTCTATGTCGTGGATCGGTATCAGGGGCAGGTTGTGGTCTTTGACGCGACCGGCGATTTCATGACCCGCGTGAACCCGGTGGATCTGGGATTGGAGCGCCTGCAGGTGCCGGTTGGCCTGGCTATCGATGGCGATGGCTTCCTGTACGTTTCGGCTACCGAAGGGGCGGCCATTCAGATCTTCCACCTGGACAAGAGCGCGGGGCCGGTGCCGGCGTTGCTGGCCCGACCGGTGAGTCCGGGATCCGGTGCCGAATTGGCTTTGAACCAGCTGCGTTTTGTGGCTGGCCTGCAGGGTCCGGCTGATTTGGCCGGCAACCTGATGGCAGACTTTCGGCTCGTGGCCCGTGCTGATACAGCGACTGTGTTGGGCTCGGCAAATGGGGTTGTGGCAGCTGATGAAACCGTGGTCGGCGATCTGCTGATTGCTTCTGCCACCTGGCGACCGGAATTGAACCTAACGGCGGGAACGGAATACGGCTGGCAGGCCCGAGCCCGCTCGAACGACCAGCAAGGCACCTGGATGGCCTTCAACTGGTTTGTGCCGACGGCGGTGCGGTTGCCCTACCGGTTGGACCAGAACAGCCCGAATCCGTTCAACCCCCGCACGATTATCAGTTTTAATCTGGCCGGCGATGGTCCCGCGCGGCTGCGGGTCTTTGACATCCGTGGCCACCAGGTGTGGACTCGCGACGTGGGCAGCCTGGGCGTGGGCACTCACCAGTTGCCCTGGCAGGGAGTCAACAACACCGGCGCGGCATTGCCGTCGGGCATCTATTTCTACCGGTTGGAAGCCGGACAGTTTTCCGAGACCCGCAAAATGGTCCTGACGAGGTAGGCCGATGATGCTGAATAAAACCATGATAGTGGTGGCGAGCCTGGCGCTGGTGGCAGCATCGAGTGCGTGGGCGACGGATGATCCCCACGCCACAGCCAACGCCATCGACTGTGCCCAGTGCCACATCGCCCACAATTCCCTGGGCGACGTCCTGGTCGAATCCACCGATGGACTGGTTTCGACCTTGTGCCTGTCCTGCCATTCGCCGGGCGGTTGGGTCGGCATGACCAAGTTTCTGTCGTCATCCGAGATGGCCGAACCGGGTGTGTCGGGCACGAGTCACGCCTGGGACAAGAACGCGACAAATTCCGCTTTTGGGGCCGAACCACCGCAGACACAGGGCCTGCTGGATCATCTGGCGGCCGATGGGTCGATCACATGTGCCACTTGTCATGACCCGCACAGCAATTCGGTGTCACCATTTCTGCGCCTGGACACTTCGGCCGATGCGTTGTGCCTGGATTGCCACCGGCAACGCAACATGGCTTCGGTGAGGACCTACACCGGGACAAACTTGTCCCATCCGGTGGGCGTGGCCTTGCCCAGTTCACCGACTTTCCACAATCCGCCGCTGGATGTTGACGGCAACCCCCAGCCCTCGGATGGCAATACGACCAATGACTATGTGTTCAACGGCGGAGTCGTGGGCTGCACGACCTGCCATGGCATTCATAAAACGGACTCCAACTCCGGAACCGTCGATGGTTTCTAGGAGGTAGCATGATGTTGGCTGGGGCAGGCAGACATCAGTTGAATTTCGTGATCATGGTGGTGGTGAGCCTGGTGCTGATCGGGCCGTCGTTTGCTGCGGACGTGGTGCCCAACGGCGCTTTCGATTCGGACATCAGTTCGTGGACTCCTACGATCACCCTGACCGGTGGCACGGTGGCCTGGGACGGCACCATCGGTGGCGTGGCCAATGGGTCCCTGAGCTTCAGGACCGAGACCAACCGCAACCGGAATTTTGCCGCTGATGCGGTTACTGGTTTGACGGCTCCCATCAATTTCGACGACACCGTAAACCTGAGCTTCTACTGGTACAAGACGGCGGTCAGTTCCACGGCTGCGGCCAATGAGTTGTACCTCTATGCGGTGCTGCCTGGCGGCGGTGACGTTTTGCTGTGGAGCGAAACCACGGCGCCCTTGCCGGGACAGGTGCTACAGGGTACCGAGAACCTTAATGTCTCAAACGTTTTCACCGAAACAGGCAATTATCAGTTGAAACTGTCCACGGCTCTGCAGACTCCCAATGATAAGAACTCCTACACCCAGGCCAATGTCGATGACATCGTTTTGGATGTGGTAGGGGCGGCCAACATTCCGCCGGCGGTGGCCGCGGGCGCGACCACCGTCAGTGTCAGCCCGGTCAACCGTTTTGGAGCAAACACCACCGTGATTTCGACTGACTTCAGTGACGGCAATCAGCCGGCGGTGGGCAGTTTCACGGCGTCTTTCCGGGTCAGGCAGCCGGACAACTCCACCGAAGCGATCCTGGTCAATGACCTGGCCCACGGAGTCGGCGGGTTGAGCATTGTGGACAACGGTGGCGGGTCCTATACGGCGAGTTATTCCTACAATCCGGACGATGCCCAGGTTGTAGGGTTGTACGACCTGTATTTTGCGGTGGACGACGGCACCGATTTGGTGGTCGACGATTATCCGGCCAACCTCGATGAGTTGGAAATCAACGAAATCCTGCCGAACAATCCACCGAGCGTAGTGGCCGGTGCCACCCAGAGCTCGGTCAGCTCACTGAACCGCCTCACCGCCGAGACGACCACCATCAGCACCACGTTCACCGATGTGGATCAACCCGGGGCGGCGGCTTTTGCCATCACTTTCAAAGTTCGCGAGCCGGACAATGTTGCCGAGGTTGTCCTGGTCAATGGTTTGACCCAAGGCAACGGCGGGTTGACGGTCACCGACAACGGCGGTGGTTCCTACACGGCCCAGTATGACTGGGATCCGGGTGCGGGCCAGACTTTGGGTCAGTACGACCTGTACTGCCTGATCGATGATGGCACCGATACGGCCGTCGACGATTTTGCGGACAATCTCGACGAGTTGGAACTGACCGATGGACCGCCGAATATTCCCCCGGTGATCACGGCGGGCAATACGGCCGTTTCGCTTTCACCGGTCAATCGTTACGGCACCGAATCCACGGTCATTTCAACGACCTTTACGGATGCCGACCAGCCCGGTGTTGGCGCCTTTGCCATCAATTTCAGTATCCGCGAACCGGACAACAGCACCATCGTCAACCTCGTCAGTGCCCAGCCTCACGGCAGCGGTGGCCTGACCATTACCGACAACGGGGGCGGTTCCTACACGGCGCAGTACACCTACGATCCGCTGGCGGGCCAGGCCATAGGCCTGTACGATCTGCAGTGCCAGGTCATCGATGGCAGCGATACGGTGACCGATGCCTATGTCAGCAACGCCGACGAGTTGGAAATCCAGGAGATCATTCCCAACTTTGCGCCGGTATTGGTCAGCGGAGCCACGGCAGTGAGTGTGACACCCCTGGGTCGGATAGGCACCTCGACGACCACGATTTCGGCGACTTTTACAGACAATAACCAGCCGGGCGCGGGGGCGTTCCTGGTCACCTTCAAGGTGCGCGAACCGGATTTGGTGACCGAGGTTGTCCTGGTCAATGGCCTGACCCATGGCAATGGCGGACTGACCGTGATCGACAACGGTGGCGGTTCGTACACCGCTTCTTTTGACTGGGATCCGGGCGATTTGCAGGCGCTGGGTATCTATGCGTTGTATTGCGAAGTCAGTGACGGTGCTCTGGCGGCTGTCGATGGCTACACGAACAACAACAATGAACTCGAAATTCTGGACCAACCGCCCAATGCGGCGCCGATCATTGTCACGGGAGCCACAACGGTGGCACCGGTGTCCCTGGACCGGTTGGGGGCCACGACGACCAGTTTGTCGGTGGATTTCAGCGACGCCAACCAGTCGGCCGCCGGCGTATTTATCATCAGCCTGAAGCTGGTCGAGCCCTTCGGCGGATCAGTGATCACCTTGGCCGATGCCCTGCAGAACGGTCAGGGCGGCCTGGTGGTCGTGGACCATGGCAGTGGGTCCTACACCGCGAGTATCAGTTGGGACCCGCCGGACAATGCGGTTCTGGGCTATTATGGTTTGTACTCGCGGGTCGACGATGGCGAGGCCTGGGTCGAGGACAATTTTGCCGACAATGTCAATGAGTTGCTGGTCACCGCGGGCGGCGAGAACATCGCCCCAGTCATACCGGCCGATGCCACCTTTGCCTCACCGGCCGGCGTCGAGCGCATCGGGGTCAATCCGACCACGATCGCCACGACCTATCAGGATATGGATTTGCCGGGTGTGGGGGCCTTCACGGTCACTTTCAAGTTGCGGTTGCCCGACGATTCCACCGAAGTGATTCTGGCGTCCAACGCAGCCCACGGTACCGGCGGCGTGACGATCACCGACGGTGGCGGCGGCGTGTACACGGCCCAGATCGACTGGGATCCGGCTGATGGGCAGGATCTGGGTCTGTATGACCTCTATTTCTCGGTATCGGATGGCTCCCAGACCGCCATCGACACGTATCTGGACAACGAAAATGAACTGGAACTGTACGACGCGATCTCCAACCAACCGGTGAGTCTGGTGGCGGGCAATACTTTTGTTTTGCCGACGAGCATCACTCGTCTTGGCTCCGATTACACCATGCTGCAGGCGACCTTCACGGACCCGGACATGCCGGGACCGGGCGGTTTTGCGGTGACCTTCAAGGTGCGCGACACATCGTCCCAGGAGACCGCCATCGCCACCGCAGCAGCCCACGGCGAGCAGGGTGTGCGGGTCCAGTCCCTCGGCGGCGGCGCCTATGAAGCTTCCCTGTTGTGGGACCCTCCAGTTGGTCAAGTGACCGGAACCTACGACTTGTATTTTGAAGTCAGCGACGGTGGCAGCCTCGCGGTGGATGACTATGTGGATAACGGCGACGAGTTGACCATCACGGCGACCGCTCTGGCCGGCGATGGCAACCTGCTACGCCGCAACCACGACAGCAACAACTGCGGCGGCGCGAACTCGGCCTGCCACAACATCCCGGATCATCAGGGCCAGAGTTGCCTGACCTGCCATACGCCCCACGGCACGCGCAACATCTACATGGTGCGCGAGACGATCCAGACCCCGGTTTCGGGTGACAAGACGGTACTGTTGAAGACCCTGGGCCAGGGCGATCTCTACAACTCGCCGGACCCGGTGGCCGGCGACGCCAACGCCGGCGCCATGGCTGACGATTCCAACGGTGTTTTTACCGGCGTGTGTGAAGTCTGCCACACGGCCACCAAGTATCATCGCAACGACGGCAGCCAGACCCAGATGGGGCACCACAATGTCGAAGACTGTCGGGCCTGCCACAGCCACACCGAAGGCTTCCCGGCGCCCGAAGGCAGTGGTGAATCCAACGGTGGTGTATCGTGTACTTGCCACAGTGACAAATTCAACCCCATGAGTTCATCGACTTCGTCGTATCACCACATGCTGCTCAGTTCAGCACCGGATTACACCTCGACCAGCAAAACCTGCCTGATGTGCCACGTCGACCACAACATTTTCCGCGACGATCTGAATCCCGGCATCGGGCAGCGGGGCAAAAACCTGCGGGTCGACGCCACCACTGCCGTGACGGCCGGCGACAATGCGGTGCTGCTCAACTCCGATTACCAGTCCAGTGGCAGCGGCGGCATCTGCCTGTCCTGCCACACTTCGCAGCAGACCAAGACCTATGTGCATCCGGATGGTTCAACCACGACGCCGCCCATTTCCAAGACGGCCTTCGACGCGGCGACATCGGCCCACAATTATTCCGTGCCTTCGACCTTCATTACCGATGGCTCGACCTTCAACGCCAACTGCGTCAAGTGCCACAGCGACGACATGGCCGAGCTCTATCAGGACCCGGCCGGTGATCAGTTTGGTCTGCACGATTCGAGTTACCGCACCATGGCCGAACCTTTTGCGACGGCCAGCCCGACTGATCCGCTGGAGGAGAACCATTGCCTCGGTTGCCATTCCAGTGCGAACCCGAACGCCGGCAGCAATCTGGACTACTACGGTGTGCAGCCCATGAGCACGGCCTCTGTGCGGGTGGGCGACGCCATCGGTCTGACTTTTGGCCACCCCACAACGTCGGTCACCGGAGTGCACGATCCGACGGAGGACGGGACCAATCTTGGCGATGGCAACCGCCACGCCGAGTGTGTGGATTGCCACAATGTGCACGAAGCCGACCAGGGCACCCATGACGGGTCCTCGCTGTTGGTATCCAATGCCCTCAAGGGTGTGTGGGGCGTGGAGCCGACTTCGTGGCCGGCGGCTCCGACACCCACCGACAACGGCAACGTGTTCGTGAACGTGCCTGGATACAACCGGGTCGAGCCGGCTGTCTACGAGTGGCAGATCTGCCTGAAGTGCCATTCCGACTACGTGACCTTGCCGGCTGGTGCGCGGAATCTGGCTGAAGAGATCAATCCCAACTATGCGTCGAATCACGGCATTGCCGGGGTGGGCACCAACACCTTCTGCAATACCACGACCATGAACGAACCCTGGGCCAGCTCGAAAGTCAGTTACTGCTCGGACTGCCACCGGTCCAGCAATTCGGCGGACCCCGGTGGACCCCACGGCTCGAACCTGGATCACTTGCTGGTGGCTACAGTCGTATCGGACGATACAGTCGGTACGCCATTGTGTGACGTGTGCCATCAGTCAACCATCTACTGGGATGGCGACGCTGCCGCGAGCGCCTACGACGACCATCCCGCCACTCAGGGCGCGCACCAACGCCCCGAGGGCTGTTTCGCCTGCCACATGTGGTCTTTCAGCCAGACGGCGGGGTTGGGCGTCAGCACCGATCCCGATATGACGGTCGGTGAGATTCATGTGCACGGCATGAACAAGAAATTCGTCTTCAATGAACAGGACGGCTCGGCCGGTTCGGGACAGGAATCGGACGCCTTTGTCGACGGCTACCTGGAGAATATGGATTTTGTCGGTCGGAAATGCTGGACTTCGACCTGTAAAGTCCATTCCAACAAGGCCTACTAGAGAGTGAAGAAAAAGTTTCGCATCAACCTCGGATCATCGCGCCTGGCCTTCGGCGCCATGGCCCTGTTGGCGGTGCAGATCCTGCTGTCGGCCCTGATCCCGCAACAGGACTTCGAGTTTGGTCGGATCGTCGGCAGTGAGGACCTGCTGCAGGCGACCAGTTCGACCGTCAGCAAGTTGCAACTGGACCGCATCTACAGTTCTTACGCCTTCCAGATCAACCTCTTGTTGCTGGCGGTATTCCTGCTGGCAGGCAACCAACGCCGCCTGCAAAGATTTCGGCGTTTGCGCTCCAACCGAATGCGCCTGCGCACCCTCGGTTCGCTGGTCTTTCACTTTTCACTGATTCTGATCGTGGCCGGAGTGTTCCTGAACTCGGCCAGCAAGTTTGATGGCGTGCTGGGGCTGACCGAAGGGCAAACCGTGTCCGACTCTCCTGCGGCCTATCTCAAGACCACCGCCGGGATGCTGCACGGCGACCGCTACGACCGCTTCGAGTTGAAGTTGTTGCAACTCGAAAGCGGCGACGACGCGGTGGCCCGATTGCAGGTTGTTGAGGGTCCCGATGGCCTGCCGATGCGCGGCAAGGCCCGGATCAACCAGCCCTTCGGCTGGCGGGGACTGGAGTTCCACCTGGGCGCGGCGGTGGGCTATTCGCCGGAAGTCGTCCTGTGGGATGAACAGGGCGAACAGATCGTGCGCAATTTTGTCCGTCTGCACAGCCGCGAGGCTGGGCCCGATTCCATGGTGCATGAAGACTATCTGGACCACTGGGCGGCGGACCGTCGCCTACGGATCCGGGTCCTGCCCGCTGCGGATAACGGAGCTCCCGATTTTGCGGTGGCCGTCATGGTTGGACCGGAGATCCTGGCCGCAGGACAAATCGCTGCCGGCGATACCCTGACCTTGGCCGGTACCCGAATTGCCATACCACGCTGGCGCCGCTGGTGTTACATTTTTGTTGTCCGCAATCCCTGGCTGAGCGTTGTCTTTGCCGGATTCTGGCTGGCCCTGGCTGGACAAGCGGTCAGTGCCGTGGCCCGCGTTGCTTCCCGAAAAGGCGGTCGAGATGAATAATCTGGAGATGCTGCTGTTTTATGCCTGCGCCCTCTTGCTGGCTGGATCGCTTTTCACTTCCATCCTGGGCCTCGTTTTTGGACGCCCCCGCTCGGTGCACGTATCCGTGGTCCTGATGGCTGTCGTTGTCTTGGTGCGGACGGGCTTCTGCATCGAACGCTGGCTACGCACGAGCCACCCGCCCTTCGTCA
>DAOVTU010000464.1 GCA_030632925.1 Candidatus Krumholzibacteriia bacterium
CAACCTCATGGCCAGGATGCCCGAAAGCACCTTGCCCGCAAAACGGGCCACCACAAACCGCGCCACCAGGATCTAACCCGTCTTCAGGAAGGCGAAGTCCAACTCCAGGCCCGCCAGGGTGAAAAACACCGCCAGAATGGCCGGTTCGAAATTCACGAATACCCGGTGCCCGATTTCTTCCTTCTCCGGAGCAAGATTCACCATCGTCACGCCCAGGAACAAACACGCCAGCAGATTACTGACGCCGAAAAAGTCAGCCACGCCCGTGGTCAGAAAAATCGCAATAATCGAGACCGTGGTCAGTTGTTCGATGTGGATCACGTGCTTGCTGCCCAGGATCAGGGCCACACCGAGACAGCCCCCGATGGCCGCCGCGCCGAGCAACTGGATCACCGGCGCCAGGAAAACACCAGCGGCGGAAATGCCACTGCCCGGATCAAGGGTGACATTGACCGCCGTGTGGGCCATCTCGAAAAGCATGATGCAGGCGATGTTGTTGAGCGCCACTGCGGCCACCAAAGTGCGCACATAGACGCCCTTGGAGCGGGACTCCTTGACGATGGCCAAAACTGTCGCCGGCGCGGTCGAGACAGCCAAAGCACCAAAGAGAATACCGAATGTCCAATCCTGTCGCGCTCCAAAAACCAATGCCAGATAGACCAGCATGGGCGTCAACGTCGCCTCGAGGATCAGCAATACCCCCAGGCGTTTGAAGGCATTGCGCAGGCGCCTGAAGTGCAGGTGGGTGACCACATCGACGGCGATCAGGCTCAGGGCAAAGTGAAGCACGGGGCGCAGGCCTTCCACGGCATCGTGGCCAAACACGTGCAAAACCGACGGGCCCAGAAGCACGCCAGCGAGGATCTGGCCAGTTACTGAAGGCAGATGCAAGCGCTTGGCCAACTGGCCACACACCGCACCAAAGGCCAACAGGACGGCCAGGATAAACATCGAGTTTTCGGCTGGAATATGCATGGTGCAATTATGCCGTTTCACCAGCCGGTGTCCACCTCAAATACAGTGCACTCCTCAAAATATGGCATCCGGGCCCGGCGCCCCGGTTGACCTGTTCGCCGCCAGGCAGTACGATGGACTCAGGAGGTCATGAATGCCCGGTAAATTGCGTTTCATATCCATCATCGGCGGCCTGGTCGTGGCCTTCTGTTGTCTTGATGCGGCCATCGACGCCCGTTTTTTTTCGGCCAACAATTTTTGGGGCGAACTATTTCAGCCAGGCCGGTATGAAATTTATTTTCGCGGATTGGGATGCTTCACGATCCTGGCCGCGGGCTTGCTGTGGCGAAGCTTGGCCTACAGGCGCCAAGTCACCATCAAGGCCCTGCAGGCCAGCGAAACGCTGTACCGCGACCTCGTGGAAAACAGCCCCGACAGCATCATAGTTCACCGTGGCGACAGCATCCTCTACCTCAACGAGGTTGCCTTGAAATATCTCCGCATCGAGGACGTGTCTTCCCTGGGATCACGTTCCCTGCAGGATTTTATCCACCCGGATGACCGCGAAAGCTCGCAGAAGAGGCGCGAAACAACTATTCGAAGCGGCGAAGAAGCGCCCCCGGCCACCATACGCCTGATGCTGCCCGATGAGTCGGTTCGTGAGGCGATGGTCAGTTCTTCGCGCATCGTGTTTGAAGGTGAGCCAGCCGTGCTCACCTTTTGCCGTGATGTGACTGATGAAGTCACCACGCGCCGGGATCTGGCTGGCAGTCAGGAGCGCCTGAGTCTGGCCCTCGAAGCTGCCCAGGATGGCGTTTGGGATTGGGACATGGTGAACGATCGCCTCGTGTACAACCAGGCCTGGGCCCGCATGCTCGGCCTGGAACCATTTTCGGGTGAGCACACACCTGAGACCTGGTCCAATCTGGTGCACAGCGACGACAAACAGGAGGCCATGAACGTGGCCGCCGCCCACATCCGCGGCGAAATTCCGATTTTTGAAGCCGAAGTGCGCCTGCGACATGCCGACGGGCACTTCATCTGGGTCCTGGATCGTGGCAAGGTTGTCGAACGAGCCTCCGACGGCACGCCCTTGCGCATGACCGGTACCCATCGCAATATCACGGCCCGCAAGGAAGCGGAAATCGCCCTGGAAATCCGCAACCGCATTGCCGAGACCTTTCTGACCAGTCCGGCCGAAGACGTGTTCCTCAACATCCTGCCCCTGGTGGGCACGGCCCTGAAGAGTCCGGTGGCCTTGCTGGGAACCCTTGAGCCCAATCACAACGTGCAGATCACGACCTATGATCGCGACCACGGCCAGGCCCAGGACAATGGTGTGCGGCATTCCACCCTTGAAAACCTGCCCGGGCTGTTCAAGGGCATCCTGGCCGACCGCCAATCGGTCATTGCCAACGAACCCCTGGTGGTGGCCACCATGCCCCGCCCCATGTCGCGGGCCCTCACCGTGCCCATTGTCAGCAAGGGCAAAAGCCTCGGCTTCCTGATGGTGGCCGATGGCGAGTCCGACTATGACAAGTCGGATGTGGAGGCGCTGGTTTCGCTGACGACCTATCTGGCCACCATTCTCGAATTTCACATGGAGAGCGAAGTCAAGGAAGGGCAATTGCGGCAGGCCCAGAAGATGGAAGCCATCGGCGCGTTGGCCGGGGGCATCGCCCACGACTTCAACAATATCCTGCAGGCCATTCTCGGTTTTTCCACCCTTGCCCGCGAGGAAGCCGAAGCCATGGACTCCCAGCAGGGCGGGTTCATCGCCAACGATCTCGAACGCGTGACGAGAGCCACCCAACGCGGCCGGGAGCTGGTCAACCGCATCCTGCTGTTCAGCCGGCGCCAGGAGCAGGAGCAACTGCCGGTGAATCTGGCCGAGGTTATCAACGAGGCTGTTGACCTGTTGTCCAACACCATCCCGGCGACCATTGAATTGCGGACGGAACTGGAGGCCGACACCGGCCCGGTCCAGGCCGATCCGGCCCAGATCAGCCAGGTCCTGCTGAACCTGGCCACCAACGGATTCCACGCCATGGAAGATGGCGGCGGCAGGCTCACCTTCGAGTTGAAATCCATTGCCGCCCACAGCGGGCACCCTCTGGTGCCCGACGCTCTGGCCGGTGTGGATGTGGCTGCCGTCTCGGTGTCCGATACCGGCATGGGCATGGACGAAGCCACCCTCGCCCGGCTCTACGATCCGTTTTTTACGACCAAGGAAGTCGGCAAAGGCACCGGCCTGGGACTTTCGGTCGTGCATGGCATTGTAGCGGCACACCACGGTGAGATTGTGGTCGAAAGTGCTGTTGGGCGCGGCACTGCGGCCCACGTTTTTCTGCCGTTGTTCAAGGGAACCGACGACGAGTCGGCCGTTGAGCGGGTCGAAACCCAGGGCACGGTATCGTCAGCCCGGGTCATGCCCGGCAGCCGGATACTCTTCCTCGATGACGAATCCGACATCGCGGCCCTCGGCAAGGCCTTGCTCGAAAAGCAGGGGCACCAGGTGCTGGCCCTGAACGACAGTCGGCTGGCCCTCGAGCACCTACGCCAGGCCCCGGACGACTTTGACCTGCTCATCTCGGACCTGACCATGCCCCACATGACAGGGGTCCAGCTTGCCGAGCAGGTGGGTCAGTTCAGACCGGATATGCCGGTGGTGCTGATCACCGGTTTGAATG
>DAOVTU010000633.1 GCA_030632925.1 Candidatus Krumholzibacteriia bacterium
GGACCGGTGATGCGGAAGGTGATCTCATAGCCGCGGGTCGGTGGCCCCGCCGGGTCGGGCAGGTAGGTCACGGTGACCGGTATGGGGACCCCACAACGAATGGGATCCGGGCCGGGCACGGTGGCCACAATACCGGGACCAATCACGGTCCAGGGATCGAACAGAATGTGGTCGGTGAGTTCGAAGCCCAACCCGCCGGCGTTTTTCACCGGATGGAAAGGACCCGTGATGTGGCCCCACCAGTTTTGGCGGGCGTCGTAGTCGACCACTGAGTTGGACCAACCGGCCATAGTCAGGTTGTCGACGAAGAAGCTGTTGCGGGCGGTACCGCTGACGGTGCCGCCGTTTTCCATGATCACGAAACCGCGGTCGAAGTGGGTGATTTCGCAATTGTCCATGGTCAGGGTGATCTGGTCAGCCGAAATGGCCGATACGCCCCAACTGTCGGCGATGTCGGTGCCGGTGAAAACACTGTTGGTGACCGACATGGTGACGGCTGATTTGGTGAAGCCGGATTTGGCCACTTCGATGGTCACCGGTTGCGGCACCAGGCGGTCCAATAAGGCCTTGGCACCTGAACTCGAAGCGACCAGAGCGTCGCCCGCCGGGTTGGTGACCGAACCGTTGTCGAACGAGGCGCTGTTGTCCTCCATGTAGACACCGGTTTGGCAGTTTGCAGCCTGGCAGCCGGACATGGTCACCGAAGTGCCACTGGTGCCCAGGAATGCGGTTGCCGACCAGATGATCCCGGTGTAGGAAATATCGCTGGCAATACAATCGGTCAGGTTGAAGCTCGCGTCGCGCGAAATCTGGAAACCATTTTGGGCGATGGCGCTGGTGACGCCCTGGCCGGTGGCGGTAACGCGGGTCAGCGTGCCACTGAGGCCGGTGCCGTCCAGGATCACGGCGGATTTATGGAAGTTGTCGACCACGACATCGGTCATGTCGAAAGTGTGCGAAAGCCCATCGGTGGCCACGGCGATGACACCGTTTCCGTGGGGCAGGTTATTCAGGGTGGCACCGCGCACACCGGTGATGTTGACATTGTCGAGCCAACCGCCGGCGTTGAAGAAACCGAAGCCCTGGAACAGGGGGTTGGCGTCGCCCTGGGCGAGGCCGTCAAGGGTCAGGTTGGAAAATCCGACGTTGTCGCAGTTTTCCACCAGAACCACCGGGAAATAATAATTGACGACAATGAAGTAGTTCATCAATTGGGAGGGCGAATCGATATAGGTGGCGGTTGGGCCCGCACCGTTGATACTGAGGTTGTCGGTCGTGATGACCAACTGTTCGACGTAGTGCCCGGCAGCCACATCAATGACATCACCGGCGGCAGCGTTGTCGATGGCGGCTTGGATGGTGAGGAAATCCCCCGCCCCACCAGCATCAACCTGCCAGGTTGCAGCGTACACGCTTCCCGCCACTACCGTCAAACCCAGGCAGAGAACCAGGGCGACCAGCAGTCTGGTTGCTTTCATTTTCTATCCCCCAAAACATGTTCGGCAAAATGTTGTGTACCGGTATGGGCGATAAAAACCGGTTAAGCTGCTATTACTTGACCATCGTCATCTTTCTGGTCCACACGTCGTCGGCGGTCACCATTCTGACCAGGTATTGGCCAGCTGGTTGAGGCATCCCGTTGCGGTCTTTCCCGTCCCAGGCAAAAACCTGGTTGCCTGCTGGAGCTTGGCCCTCATGCAAGACAATCAACTCCCGGCCACGCAGGTCATACACGGCCATGCGGACGTAACTTGGTTCCGGTAAATCGAATGATACCGAGGTGCGAGGGTTGAATGGGTTGGGCCACACATTCAACTCGGGCCGGTGTGCGGGTACGTCACCAACGGCGCTAAGTGGGTCAAAAACCGTGATCGTTGTGCCGTTGAGGATCACATCCGGATAGTAGACACCATCACCGGCGGCGACATAGGCCTCGACAGCAATGATGGGGCTCGTGCCGCTGGCCAGAGCATCATATTCCCAGTAGTAGAGTTCGCCTGGGCCCTCGAGAAAGTCGCCCGACCCCATGACTACGGCATAACCGTGCCATTGGCCGGGGACATTGTTCTCAATGCCCTGAAAGACGAAAAAACCACTGTCATCGAAGAGCGCTCCGGCTCCACCTGCCACGCTGCTGACCACTGTCGTGTCGTAAGTCACATAGATGTCGATGGTCCGCACGTTGGCATCCAAGTCATCCACCATGATGGCCAGGCGGTTATTTGACCCGGGGCTCACAACAGTATCTGGCGGCGTGAAGCGCAGGTTCACCGCAGCCGAAGCCACCGGAGCTACCGAGGCCAACACCATGCCCACCATCACTGTTACCAATATCAATGTGCTTCGCTTCTTCATGATCCCGTTCCTGTCTCTTTCCGTAAACAACGCCGGCACCATGCCAGCGTAGAGGCATCCGGATCGCCACCAGGACGATCCGGATGCCAGTGGAAACTACTTCATCAACGTCATCTTTTGCACCTGGCTGTAAGGCCCGGCGTCGATGCGATAGAAGTACATACCCGAGGCAACGGCCTGGCCATTGTCATTCTGACCGGTCCACACGATTTCGTGCAAGCCAGGGCCACGGGTTTCATTCATCAGCGTCGCGATCTTGCGACCGTCGATGCTATAGACAGCCAACTTCACGTCCTGCGTCTCGGGCAGGGAGAAGCTGA
>DAOVTU010000016.1 GCA_030632925.1 Candidatus Krumholzibacteriia bacterium
CGCTTCGAGGACCAGAAGGCCCTGATGGATGCGGGCGACGACGAGGCCCAGCCCATCGATGAGGACTTCCTGCAGGCCATGGAGCAGGGCATGCCGCCCACCGGGGGCATGGGCATGGGCATCGATCGGTTGGTGATGCTATTGGTCGATACCAACAACATCCGCGACGTATTGCTCTTCCCTCACATGCGGCCCGAGCAGTAGGGATGAAATTCGCAGGCTACATCGCCGGCCGGTATTTGCGCAGTCGCAGAAACAGCCGCTTTCTCAGCCGGGGCAGTGTCACCGCTATCGTGGGCATTGCCCTGGGCGTGATGGTCCTGAACATCACCCTGGCGGTGATGAACGGGTTCCACGCCGAAATGCAGCGCGTGTTTGTCGAAAATATGCCCATGATTTCCGTGGTCACCAGCAAAGTCGAAGGGCTGACGGAAGTCGGCGCCCTGATCGATTCCATTGCCGGTGATCCTGAAGTGGTGGGCGTGACGCCATTCATCCGGCAGGAGGTCCTGGTGACGGCAACCCGATCCTACGGTCAGCCGCGACCGCAGGCCGGAGTGGTGTGGGGCATCGAGCCGGACCTGGTCGATTCGGTACTGCCGATGAGTGCACATGTGCGGCCCAACGCCGAGGTGCTCGGCAGCCTGAATCGCCCCGGCGCGCCGCGGGTGATTCTGGGGGCTGATCTGGCCAATACGATCTATGCGGCCATTGGCGATACGGTGATCCTGACTTCGGTCAACGGTGAGTTGGACCTCGACAACATCACGGCGGTGAGCAAGGAGTTCGTGGTCACCGGCTATTTCGACACCGGCATGTACGAATTCGACAGCCGCTTTGTCTATACAGGCATCGCCGCGGCTGGAGAAATGCTGGGCTATCAGCCTGGCGGGGCGTCGCTTTTGGGTGTCAAAGTGACTGATGTGATGCGGGCTGATGTGGTCGCCAGCAGAATCGAAGACCAACTGGGGCGCGAGTATTTTGCCACCGACTGGATGGCGCTCAACGCCAATCTGTTCAACTGGATCAACATCGAAAAAGCCGTCATGGGCCTGCTGCTCAGCATGATCATTCTCATCGCCGGTTTCAACATCATCGGCATCCTGACCATGATGGTGGGTGAACGGCGCCGTGAGATCGGTATCCTGTTGGCCATGGGCACCAAGCGCAGCCAGATCATGGGAATCTTTCTCTTCAATGGTGTCTGGTTGGGTGTGGTGGGTGTTTTCTACGGGAGCCTGCTGGGGCTGGCTGGGATATTCTTTCTGGAGCAGTTCGGAATTGACCTGCCGGGAGATGTGTATTTCGTGGATACGGTTCCGGTCCTGTTGCAGTGGACGGACTTTCTCATCATTGCCCTGGTGACCCTCGTGATGTCACTGGCCGCCGGATTGTGGCCAAGTTGGGAAGCGTCGAACCTGAAGCCCATGGAAATTATCCGGTACACTTGATTTGTCAGACCAACGGGAGCCGAAGGAATTTTAGCCATGTCAACGCTGCTTGAAGCCCGGCACCTGAACAAGAGCTTTCCCCGAGCCGGCGGCGCCGTGAAAGTGCTGGTCGGTTGCGATTTCAAGTTGGAAAAGGGTGAAGCGGTGGCCGTGACTGGCCGCAGCGGCTCTGGCAAAAGCACGCTCCTGAATATACTCGGAGGACTCGATACACCGACCAGCGGCAAGGTCCTGTACGAGGGCAAGCCGATCCGATTTCACAACAACCACGCCATGACCCAGTGGCGATCCACCGGTGTCGGGTTTGTGTTTCAGTTCCATTTCCTGTTGCCGGATTTTACTGCTCTTGAAAACCTATTGCTGCCGGTGCAGAGCCGCCGTCCGATCACGGACCAGGACCGGCACCGGGCTGAGGCGTTTCTCAACGACATGGGGCTGTCTGACCGCGCCAGTCATCTGCCAGGAGAACTGAGCGGCGGTGAACAACAGCGGGTGGCGGTGGCGCGGGCTTTCATGAACCGCCCTGGCGTGGTCCTGGCTGACGAACCGTTCGGCAACCTGGACCCGGAAATCGGGGCCCATCTGGGGGACATGCTTTTTCGATTGCGCGAGACCGAGGGCACCAGCCTGGTGATCGTCACCCACGATCCTGTTTTGGCAGGAAGGGCGGACCGAACCCTCGACCTGCGGGACATGGCCCTGGTGCCAGCGGAAGGACACGCCTGATGAATTGTCACATGTGCGGCCAGCGCGAAGCCACCACCCACGTGTTGGAACTGATCAACGGCGAGCGAAAGAGTGTCTGGTTGTGCAATATCTGCGCTTCGGGTCGCGCTGACAATACGGGCGAAGAGCCCGGCCTGCCTCATCTGGGCAATGTTGGGTCCCATTCCGGTGAATCGGCATCTCTCGCGTCTTTTCTAGGGCAGGTGGCGGACACCGGCGGGGGGCCATCACGGGTGGCGGCCTGTCCGGAGTGCGGATATGAAATCAAAGCCTTCCAGGATACCAATCGTCTGGGCTGTCCCAAATGCTATGCCCATTTCCGGACGCAGGTGCTGCCGATCCTGGCGCGCTATCACCGCCACGCTTCGCATCTGGGCAAGGTGCCCCGGCAGGCCGGTGGGCTGGCCAGCCAGCAGGGTGAAATCACGCGGCTGCGGGTTTCCCTGGAGAAATCCATCCGGGGTGAAGACTACGAAGAGGCCGCCCGCCTGCGCGATGTGATGCGCAAGCTGATTGCTGAACGCGATCGCGGAAAAGCGAACGGTCAGGGAGAGGACGGCGCGGTATGAGTGACTTTTTTGCAAATTTTACAGCGCGGAACCCTGAGTGGCTGACCGAAGCCGGCCCGTTTTCGGACGTGGCCCTGTCAACGCGTGCGCGATTGGTGCGCAATCTGCCCGACTTTCCCTTTCCTCATCATGCATCGGATGTCGAACTGGAAACCATTCTGGCCGACATGTCCCGCCGCCTGTCCCGCCTGCCGGCCTTCAGCGATGGCTGGGATGTGGGTTTTGCCGACTTGGAAGCGGTCCAGCGGCGAGCCCTGCAGGAAAAATTGCTGGCCTCGTTCCGCCTGGTGAGCCGTCCGACCAGCCGGGGGCTGTTGCTCTCGCGTGACCTTTCCCGGGCCGCGATGATCAACGAAGAAGACCACCTGCGGCTGCACGCCTTCCGGCCGGGATTTGATCCCCAGGGCACGCTGGCCTCGATCATGGCTCTGGATGAGGAACTGGAGCAAGAGGTCGAGTCGGCCTTCAGCCCGGAGTGGGGCTACCTGACGGCCAGTCCGACCAACCTCGGCACAGGGTTGCGGCTCAGTGCCTTGCTGCATCTGCCCGGACTGGTTCTGGTGGGCGAAATCGAAAAGGTTCTCAACGCCCTGCGGCAACTGCAATTCTCCGTGCGCGGGCTTTTTGGCGAGGGCAGCGCCGTGCGGGGTGCTCTTTTCCAGATCAGCAACCTGATCACCCTGGGCCGGGACGAAGCCGAAATCACCGACGATTTTCAGGTCCATTTGGGCAAGATCATCACCTACGAGCGCTCGGCCCGCGACCAGCTCTACGGTCGCGACCATCTGGGCATCGAGGACATGGTGCACCGCAGTTGGGCTGTTTTGGCCAATGCCCGGGTTATCACGGCCCAGGAGGCCTTTGACTGCCTTTCCAACATCCGGTTGGGCGTGAGCCTGGGGTTGCTGCCGGCGGTCGAACCGGGGCGCCTGAACCAGCTCACGGTGCAGCAGCAGACCGCCCACCTGGAGCTCGAAGTGGGCCGGGCCCTGTCCGGACGGGACAAAGGTGCCTCGCGGGCGGCATTGCTGCGGGAATTTTTTGCCGCCTGAAAAGGCATTCCTCGTTAAAGTCATCCCCAATGGACCCGAAAATGCCAAGGTAAGAGCATTTGGGCCCTGACCAGTCCCGGCCCGATTTTTGCCTCAGATATCCGGTACCCCAAGGCATGAGTAGCGTTCGCGCACTGGCTCCAGTATATTTTTGCCAGACACTCGGTCCTGGAAATGGATTTTTCAGACCACCAACCGCGTGGGAATTCGACCAGAATTCGCCGCCGGAATCACTGCGAATGGAGGCGCGTCGGAATGAACGACCGTTTTACCCAGAGAGTCCGTAAAGTCCTGTTCCTGGCCCGTGACGAGGCCGGACGACTGCAGCACGATTACATAGGCACCGAGCACCTGTTGCTTGGCGTCATTCGCGAAGGCGAGGGTGTGGCCGCCAATGTGCTGCGCCGCATGAATCTGGATTTCGATCGCATCCAGAAAGCTGTCGAGGATGCTGTCACCGCGCCCATGGGCCCGGTCAGCATCGGAGAAATTCCCTTCACGCCCAGGGCGAAGAAGGTCCTCGAACTTTCCATCGACGAAGCCCGCCTGCACAACCACAACTACGTCGGCACGGAACATCTGCTGCTGGCCCTCATTCGCGAGGGCGAGGGCGTGGCTGCGCGCGTGTTGAACGAATTGGGTGCTGATCACGAGGTGGTCAAGCGCGAGGTCATGAAGTCCCTCGGTGGGGGCGAAACGGGCCTGTCGGCCAAGGCCAAGGGCGGGCGCAAGCGCCAGGCCGCGGCGGCCAAGAAAAAGGAAAACTCGGTGCTCGAGCAGTTCGGTCGCAACATGACCGACATGGCTCGTGAGGGCAAACTGGATCCGACCATTGGTCGCAGTCGCGAAATCGACCGCTGCATCCAGATCCTCAGTCGGCGCAAGAAGAACAATCCGGTCCTGATCGGCGAGCCGGGCGTGGGCAAGACCGCCATCGTCGAGGGCTTTGCCACTAAGATTGTCGAAGGCAATGTGCCGGCGCTGCTCAGAGGTAAGGAAATTGTGACTTTGGATCTGGCCAGCGTTGTGGCGGGTACCAAGTACCGCGGCCAATTTGAGGAACGCCTCAAGCAGATCATGGCCGAGATCCGCGAAAATCCCGACGTGATTCTCTTCATTGACGAATTGCACACAATCGTTGGCGCTGGCGGAGCCGAAGGGGCCATCGACGCCTCGAACATGCTCAAGCCTGCCCTCAGCCGTGGCGAGATCCAATGTGTGGGCGCCACGACCATGGACGAATACCGCAAGTTCATCGAGAAAGACGGCGCCCTCGAAAGGCGCTTCCAGCCGGTGACGGTCAATCCGCCGTCGGAGGAGGAAACCGTCCAGATCCTCTTTGGCCTGCGCGACAAATACGAGGCCCATCACCGGGTCAAGTACGAGGACGAAGCCCTCAAGGCCTGCGTGTGGCTGAGCAATCGCTACATCAGTGGCCGGGCCCTGCCTGACAAGGCCATCGATATCATCGATGAAGCTGGTAGTCGGGCGCGCCTGAGCATGACGGTGGTGCCGCCGGATCTGCGCGAAATCGAGAAGCAGATCGAACAGGTGATCACCGAGAAGGAGTCTTCGATCCAGGCCCAGGAGTTCGAAAAGGCCGCTTCTTTCCGCGATGAGGAGAAAGAGCTGAAGAAGAAGCTCCAGGACATGAAGCACAGCTGGGATGCGGACCGCTCCGAACCCCAGACGACCGTCAACCAGAAGTTGATCTGCGAAGTGATCGCCGACATTACTGGTATCCCGGTCTCGGAGGTTGAAGAAGAGGAAACCGACAAGCTGCTGCGTATGGAGGAGGAACTGGGCAAAGCCGTCATCGGCCAGGACGATGCCCTGGCGGCGGTGTCCAAGGCCATCCGGCGCAACCGGGCCGGGCTGCGGGATCCCCGCCGTCCCATCGGTTCATTTGTCTTCATGGGCCCCACCGGCGTGGGCAAGACCGAGGTCGCGCGCCAGTTGACCGAATTCCTGTTCGCTGACCAAAGCGCCTTGATTCGGGTCGATATGTCGGAGTACATGGAGAAGCATTCGGTCAGTCGCCTGGTGGGAGCACCTCCCGGCTACGTGGGGTACGATGAGGGTGGCATGCTCACCGAAAAGGTGCGCCGCAAGCCTTACAGCGTCATCCTGCTGGACGAGATCGAAAAGGCCCATCCGGATGTGTTCAACATCCTGTTGCAGGTTTTGGATGACGGCATCCTGACCGACAGCTTCGGCCGCACGGTGGACTTCCGCAATGCCGTACTGATCATGACCAGCAACGTCGGCAGTCGCAGGAACCAAGCTGTGCGCGGGGTCGGCTTCGGCAGCGACAAGCAGGAACACAATGACCAACGGGTGCAGGCCAATATTGACCAGGATCTGCGCAAGACGTTCAGTCCCGAGTTCCTCAACCGGATCGATGAGATCGTCACGTTCAACAGCCTCAGTCGCGACGATATCAACAGGATCGTGGACATCCTGCTCAAGGACGTGAGCGACCGTCTGGTCAAACTGGATATCGAGTTCGAATTCTCGCAGGAATGCAAGGATCTGCTCTGCGATGTGGGCTACGATCCGCTGATGGGGGCCAGGCCATTGCGTCGCGCCATTCAGAAGCACGTGGAGGATCCACTCAGTGAGAAGCTCCTGCGCGGTGAGGTCACCAGCAAGAGTAAGCTCATTATTGGCGTCAAGGCCGGTGCCTTGAGCTTCAAGAGTATTCCTAATGAAGAAGTGAAAAGCCTGAAGTAATAAGATGTTACAACAGGTTTGGTTGTGAGTCGGCCGCTGTGATTGCAGTGGCCGACTTCTTTTTTGCCCAGACTGTGACCGGCCCTTGCGATCTGCCTAAATCAGTGATTAACCCTAGCCTTTGGCGTTCCCGTTGCCTATTCTTTCATCACCGCAGGCGATCTGCAAATGACCGGGAACTTCCCGCAGACCAGCGGGTTGCAATTCCGCGTTCACCCACCGCCTCGCAGGCTGAGAAGAACATTGATGGAGCAATGAGCCGTTGCTATCATGCGACGGCCGCATCTCAAGGATCTTTCCAGTACAAACTGGAATACGATGACCGGGAGCCTGTTTCTGCCTATGCAACGCCTTGTGCGAATCAACATATTAATAGTACTGCTGCTCATGTCGACCAGTGCGGTCGCTCAGACCGGTCCGCCCGTGAACATCACGGAAATTGAAGTGGTGGGGGCACTGACCGTGGGCTCGCGGCAGGTGCTGGCCTGGTCCAAACTGGAATCCGGCAAGCCCCTGACTTCGGACCTGGTGGCCAGTGGTATCCGCAACCTCTTTGCGACCCAGAAATTTTCCGATGTCTTCATCTATCGGCAGGATGTGCCGGACGGGGTGCGGTTGATCATCAACCTGCAGGAGTTCCCCCGGATCCGCAGCGTCAATTTTGCGGGCAACAAGAAGATCAAGGAAGGCGATCTGCGGGCGGAGTTCACTGTGCACGTGGGGCAGTTTTCCAATCCGGCCGTTGTCCGGCGTGAGTTGCAGCCCCTGCGCGAACTCTACTACGAAAAAGGCTACTACAACGTGGCCATCCACCGCGACAGCTCTCGGGTCGATGCCAACAACATGGAAGACCTGATCGTTACGGTCATCGAGGGTGATAAAGTCAAGGTCCAGTCCATCACCTTTGAGGGTAATGAACATTTGGACGATGGCGATTTGCGCTCGGCCATGAAGCAAGGCACCAAGGGTTTCCTGAAGAGCGGTACCTTCAAGAAGGCGCAGTTCGAAGAGGACCAGGAACTGATCGTCAGCCGGGCCCGCAATGAGGGCTTTTTGGATGCGGCCATCACCGATGTTCAGTTGAATTTCCGTGAGGAAGAACCTGATAAGCTGGACATCGTCATCAGTGTCACTGAGGGCGAGCAGTACTACATCGGCGATATCCATTGGTCTGGCAATACGGTATTCGACGACATTGCCGTGGCCGATTTGATTTGGCTGAACAAAGGTGATGTCTTCAAGGAAGACCAATATCTTGAGGCCCTGGCCAATCTGCAGCAGGTCTATGCGGACCGTGGCTACATCTACATCACGGTCGAGCCCGAACGCGACATCGTGGACCAGACAGTTAACGTGAACTTCACGTTCATCGAGGGGCAGCCCGCCAAGATCCACGACATCCAGCTCAGCGGCAATACCAAGACCTACGACAAGGTCATCCTGCGGGAGATGCGCACCTTCCCGGGCGACACCTTCAGCAATACACGCATCCAATCGACCCTGCGGGATATCTTCCAGACCGGCTTCTTTGAAGACGTGCAACCGGACATCCGGCCGGTGGACAACGGCGACGTGGACATGATCCTGAAGCTGAAGGAAAAGCAGACCGGCCAGTTCATGTTCGGCATGGCCTACAGCGCCGAGACCAGCCTCAGTGGTTTTATCCAGGTGGCCGAGACAAATTTCCAGGGCAAGGGTCAGAACATCGGACTGACCTGGCAGTTCGGCAGTCGCCGGCGCTACGTCGATCTCAGTTTCACCGAGCCTTGGTTCATGGGCACGCCGACCCTGATCGGGGCCGACTTGTTCGACCGTTACCAGTACAACCTGGATGATTTCTACGAAAGCCGGGTCAAGGGCTTCAGCCTGCGCCTGGGTCGCCGCATACCGGGCACCCGTTTCAGTCGGGTGGGCCTGCGTTACGAGTTGTCGGAAACCAAGCTGAGCGAATTCAGCCAATCCTATCAGGCGTATGTGGATGATCTCGAAAATTCGCTGGGCTCCAATGATCTGGATTGGACGCCGCTGACCCAGATCGATTGGCCGCAGCTAAAAAGCAGTGTGCGGGTTTCGTTCAACCGAAATTCCACCGACAACCCATTCTTTCCGACCGCGGGCTCTAAATCGAGTTACAGCCTTGAAGTGGCCGGCGGCCCTCTGGGCGGGGAAATTCAATTCCAGGAGCACGTGCTTTCGCACTCGACCTATCAGCGGTTACCCGGCGGCTTTGCCCTGCACATGCGCGGATTCTTTGGCCTGCTGAACGGTTCTTCGGTGCCGGATTGGGAACGCTATCGTCTGGGTGGCAACCGCCGGTATCCGCTGCGCGGCTATAAGGATCTGGAAGTTGTGCCCCAGGGCAACCCCAGTTTCATCGGGGGCACTTATTTCACGATCCTCAACGCCGAGGTACTGTACCCCTTGACCAAAGCTGTGCAATTGCTCAGTTTTCTGGATATGGGTGATGTCTGGAACAGCTTCTCTGAAGCGGACATGGCCAGCCTCCGCAAGGGCGCCGGCTTTGGAATCAGGGTGGAAGTGCCCATGATGGGAACCATTGGATTTGATTACGGCTACGGCTTCGACCGGGAGGACTTCCTGGGCAACAAGGATCCTCGCTGGGAGCCGCATTTCAACATTGGCAACTTCTTCTAGGGCCCAGGTGGGTGCCCGGGGAATTGGCCTCAACCTGATTCCGGTGCCGTTGTGGTACTGAGAATCGGAGGATCAAATGCAAAAGATGAATGTGATTCGTGTGGCAGTTCTGATGCTCGTTGTTGGCGCCCTTATGCCGACGATGGCCTTTGCAGCTGACGAAAAGCCTCTGGCTGTGGTCGACTCCCAGCGCATCGCCGAAGAATACGAAGCGGCGCGTGATGCTCAGGAGCAGTACCAAAAGTTCCTGCGCGAGTTGGAGTTGGACGTGGAGGACCGCGAGAAGGTCCTGACTGCCATGGCCGAGGAGATCGAGAGCCAGAAGATGTTGCTGGGCGCCGACGCCCTGGCCACCAAGATGCAGGCTTTCGAGCAGAAGCGGGCGGAGTACTTCCAGTTCCGCGAAACCATCGACCAGCGGGCCGAGGCCGAATACAAGGCCAAAATCAGCCCCATCCTGGACCAGATCAAGTTGATCGTCGAACGCATCGGCAAAGAAGATAATTATGGTCTGATTGTCGATTCGGCGGCCTTGGCCGTGCTCTATATCGATTCGGACTATGATCTGACCAACAAGGTGTTGGCGGCTCTGGCCCGTGGCGACGACTGACAGACACCGATTTTAGTTGACAGCAGGCCGAAATCGGCTGAAATTTTATGGAGATTTGAAGAGACATACAAGTCTCGCACTCAATTGAACATGCCCCTCGCCTGATAAGGTGGGGGGCGGTTCCTTAAATGGCGCGCTTTGAATAAAAATGGGAAGCGTGGGCTGGGGCACGAAAAGGAAAACCATGCTGCCGCTGAAGTTGAGTGAAATCGCAAAAATTCTGGATGGCACGCTGATTGGTCCAGACGATCCGGTGCTGACCGGGGTGGCCGGCCTCAATGAAGCCGGTGCATCTGACCTGAGTTTTCTGGCGGTTGCCAAGCGGCCGTCGGATGCAGCTGGCAGCGACGCCGGGGCCCTCCTGGTGGGGCCGAAGGTCGTGGTGGACAAACCGTGCATTCAGGTGGAAGATCCGTATCGGGCTTTTGCCCAGGTGCTGGCAGGACAACAGATCGAGGCGGACCGGGCGTTTCCCCCTGGGGTGCACGCCACCGCCGTGATCGACCCTGGAGCTGATGTGAGCCGGGCAGCGGCTGTCGGACCCTACTGTGTCGTGGGGGCCGGTTCGGTGTTGGGTTCGGGCACGAGGCTGGGCTCGCACGTGAGCATCGGTTGCGATGTCACTGTTGGGGTCGATTGTGTGATTCATCCGCAGGCTGTCATCCGGGAAGGATGCCGCCTGGGTGATCGGGTCATTGTCCATGCCTGCGTGGTGCTGGGCAGTGATGGTTTTGGATATTTGCCTGGGCCCACGGGTATGCAGAAGGTTCCCCAGGTGGGAATCGTCGCAGTGGGAGACGATGTCGAATTTGGGGCCGGAGTTACAGTGGACCGGGCCACGACTGGGCGCACGGTGATCGGCACCGGGAGCAAGATCGACAACCAGGTGCAGATTGCGCACAACGTGCAGGTGGGGCGGCATTGCGCCCTGAGCGCCCAGGTCGGCATCGCCGGCAGTTGCGTGATCGAAGATGGCGTGATTTTTGGCGGCCAGGTGGGTGTGGGTGACCACATCACCATCGGGGCCGGCACCAAATTGGGGGGCCAGTCCGGTGTTACCGGTGATCTGGAACCCGGCAGCCGAGTGTTCGGAACACCGGCCCAGGATGCGAAAGAATCATTCCGCACCACCGCCGCGACTCGGCGGTTGCCGCAGATGCAGGCTTTGGTGCGGGAATTGAAACAAAAAATTGACCAGTTGGAAAGCCGGCTGGCTGCGGTTGAAGGACAACATCCTTCGGCAAATAACGATCAGGAGAATTGACAGGTGCTCTGGCTGCAGAAAACCATCAAGACCGAAGTGACCGTCGAAGGTGTCGGTTTGCACTCCGGTGCCAATGCGCGCATGACCTTCAAACCGGCCGGACTCAACGTCGGGTTGGTCTTTGTCGTGCCCGGTCCCGAGGGCGATACCGAAATTCCCGCCCTGGTCGAAAACGTGACCGGTGAGCATGACCTGGTGCGGGCCACGACCCTGGCCAAGAGCGGCGTGACGATCCACACGGTGGAACACGTGCTGGCGGCCCTGGCGGGTATGGGCATCACCAACTGTTACATCTGGCTGGAAGGCGGAGAACCGCCGGTGGCCACCTGTGGCAGTGCGTTGGGCTATGTCGAGATGATCGAAGAAGCCGGCGTGAAGCCCCAGGGAATGCCCGGCCTCTACTACAAGATCAACCGACCTGTGAGCCTGCGCGAAGGCGATGTGGAAATCACCGCGGAACCGGCGGACTTTTTCCGGATTTCATTCACTGTCGAATACGACGACCCGTCCATCGGCGTGCAGGAGGCCACCTTCGAAGTCCGGCCCTGGATTTTCCGCGAGGAAATAGCACCGGCCCGTACTTTTGCGCTGATGCGCGATGTGGCCAAGCTGCAGGAGATGGGCCTGGTCAAGGGTGGGTCTTTCGAGAACGCCCTGGTGTTCGACAATGGTGAGTTGGCCGGTGGCCAGAAACTGCGCTTCCCTGATGAATGCGTGCGCCACAAGATCCTGGACCTGATTGGCGATCTGGCCCTGCTGGGCATGCCGATCCAGGGCCACATCAAGGCGCGTTTTTCGGGTCACGCCACCAACGTCGAGTTCACCAAGTTGCTGGCCAAGACCGAGCGCCGGATGCCGCGGATCTATCCGCCGCGCAATCCCGAGCACTGGGACATTTCCTCCATCATGGAGATCATGCCCCATCGCTACCCGTTCCTGTTGGTGGACCGCATCACGGCCATCGAACCGGGCGTGCGGGTGACGGGCATCAAAAACGTGACCATCAATGAGCCTTTCTTCCAGGGGCATTTCCCTGGGCACCCCATCATGCCGGCGGTGTTGATCACCGAGGCGATGGCGCAGGTCGGAGGCGTTTTGTTGCTGACAGCGTTCGACGATCCGCGGGGTAAACTGGTTTATTTCAGCGGGATCGACAAAGCCCGCTTCCGTCATCCGGTCGTGCCGGGTGACCAGATCAGATTTGAACTAGAATTGACCAAGTTGCGAGGACCAATCTGTAAAATGCGGGGGACCGCATGGGTAGGCGACAAGGTGGTCGCCGAAGCGGATCTCATGTCCACAGTGGTGGACAGCTGAGAGGCTGCCCTGAAGGAGGAGAATCTTGGATTCCATGAAAGCCAACAAGGTCGTCGGGCCACGGCCCGTAGCCGCAGCGGAAATTCACCCCACAGCGGTGGTGGATCCGGCAGCCCAACTCGGGCACAACGTGAAGGTCGGGCCACACGCCGTGATCGGCCCCGAGGTGGTGCTTGGTCCCGAATGTGTGGTTGGTTCGTCGGTGTTGATCACCGGCAAGACAACCATTGGGCGCAACAACCGCTTCTTCCACGGAGCGGCCATCGGTTGCGAACCCCAGGACAAGAAGTTCCACGGGGAGTCGACCTTCGTTGAAATCGGTGACAACAACGATTTCCGGGAGTATTGCACCATCCATCCGGCTACCGGTGATGGCGACAGCACCCGCGTGGGCAACGACAACCTGCTGATGGCCTATGTCCATGTGGCTCACAATTGCCACGTGCATGACAACACGGTGCTGGCCAATGCGGTCAACCTCGCGGGCCATGTCGAGGTGGAGAACAACGCCATCGTGGGCGGTCTGACTCCCGTGCACCAGTTCGTGCGCATTGGATCATTTGCTTTTGTTGGCGGCGGCAGCCGTCTGCCGCAGGATGTGCCGCCGTTCATCAAGGTGGCGGGCAACCCCATCGAGGTGGCCGGCATCAATAGCATCGGCATGAAGCGCAATGGTTTTACCGATGACGAAGTGTTGAACCTCAAGCGTTCCTATCGGCTCTTGTATCGGTCCGGACTGAACGTGACCCAGGCTCTCGAACGCATTGCGGCCGAGTGCAACCTGGATGTCCACGTTGAGCAGTTGATGGCCTTTATTCGCCGGTCCGATCGGGGAATCGTGAGGTAGGGAAGTGATTGAATTGACCGGTGGGCGACGCGCTCCCCATATCTTCATCTCCTGCGGCGAAGCCAGCGGTGATCGTTACGGAGCGGCCTTGGTGGCCGCTCTGCGATCGTTAATACCCGGGGTGCGGATTTCGGCTCTCGGCGGCCCCAAGCTGGCTGCCACGGGTGTGGAAATCGTCGCGGACTCCCACGAAGTTGCGGTCATGGGATTCACTGAAGTGATCTCGGCCCTGCCGGCCATCTTGCGAGTCCAGCGCCGCGTCTGGAATTTTCTCACCACCGAATCCGTCGACCTCGTCATCCCCATCGATTTTCCAGGTTTCAACGGCAAGCTCGCCAGTCAGAGCCGCAAACTGGGCTTGCCCGTTTTCTGGCTCATCGCGCCCCAGGTTTGGGCGTGGGGCAGTTGGCGCACGGGAGGCTTTCGCAAGAAAGTGGATCGTCTGGGCACCATCCTCCCCTTCGAAACATCCTACTTTGGGCAGCGCGGATTTGATGTTTTTGCCATGGGGCACCCCTTGATGGAAGACTATGGCGAAGGGTATCCGTTCGAGGAATCCCTGTCCCGGCGGGAGCACATGCTCAACCACCGCGAGGGTCCCCTGACCATTGGAATTTTGCCGGGGAGTCGGCGGCAGGAACTGGCTCACCTGTTGCCGGTGCTGAAAGTGACGTGCCAAGCGGTGATGGGGCACTTGCCCGACCGCGAATTGCGGTTTGTCGTCAGCGCGGCGCCGGGACTCGATCCGGTGCAGATCAGCGAGGTCTTTGACGGAAATTTCGAAATTTCCCAGGAGCCATTACCGGAATTGATGCAGCGATTGGATCTGGCGCTGGTGTGCAGCGGTACCGCCAGCTTGGAGGCCGCCCTGGCAGGGGTGCCCCATGAATTGGTTTACCGCACCGGGGCCTTGAACGCCTTTGTGGGCCGGCGTCTGGTGCGCACTCCGCATATCGGGCTCAGCAATCTGATTCTGGATCGCCGCATGGTGCGCGAACACCTCCAGGAGCAGGCCACACCTTTGCCGTTGGCCCGCAACCTGCTGCGCTGGCTTTCTCGGCCGGCCGAGCGCCAGACCTTTTATGGTGATGTGCGCAGCGTGCGTGAAGTGTGTGGCGAACGCGGCGTGTGGGAGCGCACGGCCCGCGAAATCCTGACTTTGATCGACAGCCGGGAAAAGCACCCGAACGACGCAGACAATGCCACCGCCCAGGCCACCGGCAACGGAGCCTGAGATGGTGCTTCAGGCCCTGAAACTGGCCCTGGCGCCAGTGGCCTGGAGGGCCTTGCGCGGGAGCGTCAGGCTGGTGGAATTCGAACCTCGTCCCCAGGACCGAAAACATCCCCTGATCTTTGCCTGTCTTCACACCGATATCCTGATAGCCAGAGTTCACGTGCGTCCCATGCGGCCCTCACTGCTGGTGAGCCAAAGCCCCGATGGAGATATCCTCA
>DAOVTU010000195.1 GCA_030632925.1 Candidatus Krumholzibacteriia bacterium
CGGGTGAAACGCAGACCTGGAAAGTGGATTTCTGGCGCACACACCCGCGGGAAAGCTATCACCAATATTCGTGGGCGGCCCACGATCGCAACGACCAGTGTTTTCCCTGCCAGTGGGGCACTGTCAGCGGCATCGAAGGCGTGGCGCCCGGGCGCGGCCTGGAATTCCTGCCTTCTTTTATCGGCTACCAGACCGGTGAAATCTCCGATACGACCGACCCCGATGCGGAATTCGATAACAACGACGCCAAGGGCGAGTTGACCCTCGGGGCCAAGTATTCGGTCTCGTCCGATGTGACCCTTGAAGCTTCGATCAACCCTGATTTCAGCCAGATTGAGGCCGACGCCGACCAGATCGACGTCAACAGCACCATCGTGCAACGGTATCCGGAACGCCGGCCCTTCTTTCAGGAAGGCAGCGATCTGTTTCGCACCATGTTCAATTCCTTCTACACCCGGATGGTGAACGATCCGGGCATCGCAGCCAAGGGCACTGCGCGCTGGGAAAAAACCAGTCTGGCCTACATGTACGCCCGCGATGACAACTCGCCGTACATCATTCCCACCGAAGAGCGCAGCTACAGTGCGGCGCCCGGACGTTCGCAGGTTCATGTCTTGCGGGGATTGCAAAGCCTGGGCAACAGCTCCCAGATCGGCGGCATGTTGACCGAGCGGCAGTACAGCGTGGGCGGTCGGGGCACCATCGCGTCGCTGGACACCAACCTGCGCCTGACCAGCACCCTCAGTTTGCTGGGCCAGTACGTGTACAGCTACACCGAAGAGCCGGAAAATTTCGAGATCAGCCCGGGTGAAACTTTTGCCAACGGCGAACACACCGTCGACCTCGATGGCGAAACCTATTCCGGTCAGGCCTTCATCACCGAGTTGCGCCGTTCGTCGGACCACTGGAATTTCATCCTGGACTACAACCAGGTGGACCAGAAGTACCGCACCCAAACCGGTTACGACCCCTGGAACGACCAGCGCAACAGCTTCATCTTCACCAACTACAATTTCAACCGCGATGAGGGCCTGATCGAGCGCATCACGCCCAGCGTTTTTGCCAATGCGCGCTGGAATATGGCGAACGAGCGCAAGTGGTTGCACGCCAACGCCTCTCTACGCACCCAGTTGCGCTGGGCCCAGACCGGTATCAGCCTTGGTGGCCGCTGGGGTGAAGAAGTTTGGAGCGGGGTGGTGTTCGAAGACCTGTGGTCGGTGAACCTGAACCTGAACAGCCGGCCTTCGGGTTGGCTGGGGTATTTCCTGGCCGTCAACCATGGAACAAATCCGGCTTTGTTCACCTTGGATGAAGGCCTGGAATGGTCGTTCTCAGCGGCTTTGGATATCAAGCCGGTCGACAGCCTGATCATTGAGCCGACTTTCAACTACATCACCAGCGATAATTCCGTGACGGGAGAACTGCTGTTCGAGCAGGCCATTGCCCGGGCCCGGATCCGCTGGCAGTTGAACCGGCGGCTTTCGTTGCGACTGGTGGTCCAGCACAACTCTTCGCGCAGCCCGTTGTACGAAGAGTTGGCCAAGGCCGGCAGTTTTTCCAACTACCACATGTACTTCGGTTCGAAGTGGGAAGTCGATCCTCTGGTCACCTACCGGATCAATTCCTTCTCGGTGTTCTTCCTGGGCTCGACCCACGATTTCCACGACTTCAACGCGGCTTTTGCTGAGCGTGGATCATTGCACACTCTGACCGGGCGGCAGTATTTCATGAAGCTGCAGTACTTGTTCCAGATGTGATCCGGGGGCCTTGGGCGATCAGATAAAATCCTGACCCGGCCGCTGTGCATTGGGGTCCAGATCGCCCAGCACCGTGGGGACCGAATAGAACTCAACGCGCAGTTTCACGGGGCCAGTGATGACCACGTGGTGATAGCGCTCGGGAAAAATGACGATCGGATGATCCGGGTCACAATCCAGGCGCGAGTCGGGTTCGTCTTCCCAGACGAACTGGCAGGCGCCTTCTTCAACCACCAGCAAGCCATGTTTGCCTTTGGGGGCCATGTGGTTGGCCAGGATGGCCGTCAGAACCGTACCTTCGGTCATGGTCGGGGTTTTGCCCACGAGTTGGACTCCGTCGGGCAGTTGTGCGTTCTGGTAAGTCATGAAGTGCTCCTGGAACAGTCGGGGTAATTGGCGCCTGTGATGGCAAAGAAGCCCATGTTTATCGAGAGGTGTATACCGGATAAAATACCTCAAAATTGACACTGAGCAAGTTCTATCGGTCCAGGCGCTTTGATGATAGCCTCCTGAATATGAACATTTTCCAACGCCTTTTATTGAGAAATTTTCTGCTGAATCTGGCGCGATCGATTGCCGTGCTCGGTGTTGTGATCGCGGGCATGGCCTTTCCTGATATCAGTGCGAACTGGCCGGGTGCTGCGGCGACTTCGCTGAGTGTCATGTCTTATGTTGCCGTTCAGCTACTGGTTGTACTCGACAAAATTCTGCCCATGGCCTTGCTGATTGCGACGTTGTTTACCGTCGGCCCTTTGGCGCGCTACCAGGAACTGACCGCTCTGAGCAGCGCGGGTTGGTCGTTGCTGCGGATCATGCGGCCGTTGGTATTGGTGGCCCTTGTGGGGGTGGTTTACGCCGCCGGTGTGAGAGTTTTTGGCGTCGTTACTGCCGCTGATCCGGTGTACGGATCTTCAGCCTTGGCGGAACGGACTGCCTTTTTTGCCGACCAGGCCTACCCTCTGGTTCCACTGCTGTTTGTCCTGACGGGGATCATCCTGGCCGCGTCGCCGCGCCGTGCTTCGATCTATGGCAACTTCATTGTTGCCCTGGCAGTTCTCTTTGTCTTCAACGTGGTGTTGAGTGTGGCGCTGGCGTGTGGGCGGCACGGGCTGCTGCCGCCGGTGGTTGCGGGGTGGGGTGGGCATGTTTTGTTCGCGGTAGTGCTGACAATTCTGTGGGGTCGGGCGAAGCGTTGAATCGTATGGATTTGATTATAAATGCGCGAATCCGGTTCTTCCGGATTTTGCGTAGACCAAGAAAGATAAAGTGGACATGCTGTCCTTCTGCTTTTGCTACCAGACGCAAGCAAGGAGGATTTCCGCATGTCCACGTCCATATTGTACAACATATTTGGGTTTCGCGGCTATCACATCACTCGTGCCACACGCAAGAGTGGACGAATAGTTGTCTATATAGAGCCCCGAAGAAAGCAGCTATGCTGTAGCTCCTGCGGCAGTTGTCACGTTTCAACGGCTGGTTTTGTTGAACGCCGGCTTCGGTCAGTTCCTGTAGGGCAGTGCCCCACTTGGCTTGCCATAACTATTCCGCGCCTGCTCTGCAGTGACTGTGGCCTGACCAGACAACCCCGACTAAAAGTCGCCGCAGCACGCGTGTGTTACACAAGAGCCTTCGCCCGCCTGGTAATTGATCTTGCCAGCCATATGACCTTATGTGCGGTCGCAAAGTGGTTGGGAGTTGGCTGGGATCTGGTCAAGAGCATCGTTAAGTCCCACCTGCGCCGCAAGTTCGCACGACCGCGCCTGAAAGATGTGCGACGCATCGCCATCGACGAGATCCACCTTGGTCGGCGCTTTAAGTTCTGCACAATCGTTCTGGATCTGGACTCTGGTGCTGTGGTCTACGTTGGCGAAGGTCGTAACGCAGCAGCCTTGGATGCGTTTTGGCCGAGGCTGCAAGCGTCCGGCGCCCGCATTGTGGCTGTCGCCACAGACATGGCAAAAGCTTATGTGAGTGCAGCTCGACACCGGCTGCCGAAGGCAGCCCACGTGCTGGATCGCTTCCATGTGATCAAACTCTTCAACCAGACCCTTGATGAGTTGCGCAGGGCAGAGATCAGGCACGCTCGAGGCGAGCGACGCAAACTTTTACTTGGCACCAAGTGGATACTGTTGAAGCGGGCCAAGAACTTGGACCATGACCGGAACGAGCACGAACGGTTACGGTTAGCTCTGCAGGCGAACCTAAATCTGATGAAGGCTTACTATCTGGGCGAGGAACTAAATCAGTTTTGGATGCAGCCATCAAAAGAAATTGCAGAGATGGTGCTCAATGACTGGTACGCTTTGGCCATGGCCTCCGGGATCGGCAGGGTAACCCGGTTCGCAAAGAAACTGATGTCGTTCAGAGAGAGCCTGCTGGGGTGGTATGACGAAGCCATCTCAACTGGTCCTCTTGAGAGCGTGAACGGCAGAATCCGGTTGCTACAGAGGCGGGCCTATGGTTATAGAGACAGGGAGTTCCTGGCCCTCCGGATCTATGCAATGCATGAAAGCATCTACGCATGATCCGGAAGAACCACAAATCCCGCACACGTGCGGGATTCCAGGCCCATACATCAAACTCAAAGCACTGGCCTTTTAGCGGACCGGAGGATTTGACATGCTTTCACCAGAAGACCTCGCGCAACAACTCGCCAAAATCGACCTGTCCACCGAGCGCCTCGGCCTGCGCCCCATCACGCCCGACGACGACGAGGTGCAGATCGAACACGAGGCCAACCGCGCCATCATGGATACGATCCGTGACCCTTTGCCGCTGGATGAAATTGAAAAACGAGTACGCGCCTTCGCCGCCCCCTGGCAGGCTGAAGAAGGTTCCTGGGTAGGTCTTTCTCTGGTAGAAACCGCGACCGGCAAGGTCACCGGCTTTTTCTTTCTGCGAGTAGAAAGCCACGAGAATCAGATTGTGGAATTGGGCTACCGTCTGCATCCGGACTACTGGGGCCTCGGCTACGCCACCGAAGCCGCCCGCAGTTTGCTGGCCTACCTTGATGACGTGCTCAAAGTGCGCAAGGTCGTCGCCTACTGCGTGGCCTACAACGACGCCTCAGCCGGGTTGCTTGAAAAATTGGGCTTCAACAGAGAAGGCTGCCTGAGCAAGCACTCGCCGCTGGGTGGCCTTTGGCAGGATGAACTGGTCTATGGGTTGGTTCTGGCACCGGATCGAGAAGTACCGTAGGTGCCCAATCGAACGGCCTCGTCACCAACCTTTATGACGATCGACTGCTCGATACCGATGGACATGTGGTGAACGTAGACTCAACCCTTCGCGTACCTGGCGGCTCAGAATTCGTAGAACCGAGGTTGGCTCCTCGGGTAGGACGCTCTCAGTGAATGAGAGTGAGAGTCGATTTCTAGCGGAACATCGACTTGAAGCTACCGAAACTCTTTTCCTGTCCCTCCACCGGGAGCGGGTCAGTGAAAAACGGATCAAACTGCACCGTTGCAAGAACGCCAGGGTCGTCGTTGATGTCTATGATCCATTGCTCGATTTCAACTGCATCGGTAGTTCCCCAGTAGTTGTTGGTCAAATCATGAGTGACTGGCGAGGCCGTGAGATCACATAAAACGACCGGACCATCCCCCTTAACAAGGTCGCAATTGTTGATCACACAGGGACCGGGATTCTGAGTTGCGTACAACACCGCCGTTGTACCGCCTATCAGAACGGAATTTTCGACGAGGAAGCGCCCGCCGGAACTAGTTTGCAATGCCCTCATTCCGCCCGAAATGACAGAATCCCAAATCTCACATGTTCCACCGAAATTGAATAGGGCGATACCCGCAATCGAAATATTCGACATTGTACAATTGCGAACATCGACAAATGAATTTTCATATATATCAATACCAGAATGGCGATTCGAAAACTCACAATTTGCAAAGCTGACATTCTGTAGCCCCCGAACAACCGGTCGCGCATTCTCAAAGTGGCAGTCCTGAATAAGAATGTCACTGCCCACTCCCGTCATATAGATTGAGGTTGGAAAAACTCCAACCTCCTGAACTCCCAAGAACGTTGAATTCTTAACCCAACCACCTGCTCCTACAGTCCCCCATTGTATTCCCGTTTCGTTGTCTTTCAGCTCACAGTTCTCCATAAATAGCGTACCCCGCATCCATACGCCAATCATGCAGTTTCGAATCGTGATGTTCGAGATATGAACTTCTCCTACACCTTCATACGTAAAACCTCTTGGGTTCCACTCCTGGAAGTTATCCTTTATAAAAACACTCGGGCCAATGATCGTTTGACCGACACCTGCTCCAACGATCGTCAACCCGGCGGACTTTATCTGTCCATACGCCCGAAGATCGTAGAGGCAACAAATTGGATTGAAGGTGGTTTCCTCTAAAAATTCACCAGGACCAATCAAAACCGTATCACCATCCGCCGCCGCATCCAAGGCCCCTTGGATCACAGTGAAATCACCGGTGCCGTCTTTGAGAACCGATATCGTGGCCCCCGCCGAATACTCGGCGAAGGCCACAACACATAGTATTACAACAATTGAAATCCTCAACCGAAACACGATTTACCTCTATTTGATCAACAGC
>DAOVTU010000526.1 GCA_030632925.1 Candidatus Krumholzibacteriia bacterium
AAGCAGATTTCGCCTGAGGGCATGGGCCTCAACGCCGTCTATGGCCGGCCCTACACCTGGCTGTCCGATGGCAAGACGCTGATTGTCCGGGCCATCCCCGCCGGTCGCGGCGCCGCGCCCGTCGAACCGCTCGCCCCCTCGGGCCCCGTGATTCAGGAAAACCTGGGCAAGAAAGCCCCCGCGCGCACCCTGCAGGATTTGCTGCAGAACCCCTACGACGAAGCCTTGTACGAATATTACACCACCAGCCAGTTGGTGAAGCTGACGCTCAAAGGCAAGGCTACGAACATCAGTGACCCGGCGGTTTTCCGCCGCATTTCCCCGTCGCCCGACGGCAAGAACCTGTTGGTCCAGATGGTCCAGCGCCCTTACTCCTACTCCCTCAAAGAGGTCAGTTTTCCGAAGAAAGTCGACGTCTGGAACCTGAAGGGCGAGGTGGTCTACGCCGTGGCCGACCTGCCGCTGCAGGATCAGATTCCCATCAGCTTCGGTTCGGTGGCCAGTGGCCGCCGCAGTTTCAGTTGGCGCAACGACGCCGCTGCTGAATTGGTCTGGGTCGAAGCCCTTGATGGCGGCGATGGTGGCGTGGATGTGGCCGAACGTGACCGCATCTTCACCCTCAAGGCCCCGTTCACCGGCGAGCCCGAAGTGCTGGCCACCTTGTCGCAACGCTACGGCGGCGTGACCTGGGGCAGCGGCAAGCTCGCCTTCGTCGCCTCCTGGTGGTGGAAAACCCGCAACGTGAAAGTGTGGCTGGTGCAGCCGGACCACCGCGACGATGCCCACGTTCTGGTCCAGGACCGCAGTTGGCAGGACCGCTACGCCGATCCCGGCGAGCCGGTTCTGCATCCGAACAAGTACGGCCGCTTCGTGATCCTGACGGCCGATAAGGGCAATACCATCTTCCTGGACGGCGCCGGCGCCAGCGAAGAAGGCGACCGCCCCTTCCTGGACTCCATGGACCTGCGGACGATGAAGGCCACGCGCCTTTTCCACTCCGAAGCGCCTTACTATGAAAACCCGGTCGAAATCATGGATGTGGGCAAGCGCCTGGTGCTGACTCGTCGCGAGTCCCAGACCGAGCCGCCCAATTATTACCTGCGTGATCTGAAAAACGACGGGCTGGAGCAAAAGACCTTCTTCCCCGACCCGAACCCGCAGCTGCAGGGCATCAGCAAGGAGCAGATCACCTACGAGCGCAACGACGGCGTGCAGTTGACCGGCACCCTGTACCTGCCCGCGGGCTACGACAAGGAAAAGGACGGGGCCCTGCCCTGCCTGATGTGGGCCTATCCCACCGAATTCAAAAGCAAGAAGGACGCTGGCCAGGTCACCGATTCGCCTTACCGTTTCACGCGCGTTTGGTGGGGATCGCCCATGCTGTACCTGACCCGCGGGTATGCCGTGTTCGATGATCCGACCATGCCCATCATTGGCGAAGGTGAAGTGGAATCCAATGACACGTTCATCGAGCAGCTGGTCGCCAGTGCCCAGGCCGCCATCGACGTGGTGGTCGACCGCGGCGTGGTTGATCGCGACCGCATCGCCATCGGCGGACACAGCTACGGCGCCTTCATGACCGGCAACCTGCTGGCCCACTCGGACCTGTTCCGCCTGGGCTTGCCGCGCAGTGGTGCCTACAACCGCACCCTGACGCCCTTCGGTTTCCAATCCGAAGAGCGCACGTTGTGGGAAGCGCCGGACATTTATTTCAAGATGAGCCCCTTCATGCACGCCGACAAAATCAACGAACCGATTTTGCTGGTGCACGGCGCGGCGGACAACAACTCGGGCACCTTCCCGATGCAGAGTGAGCGGATGTATGGCGCGTTGAAGGGCCACGGCGCCACGGCGCGGTTGGTAATGTTGCCGCACGAGTCTCATGGTTATCGGGCGCGTGAGTCGATCATGCATCTGTTGTGGGAGACCGATACGTGGCTGGAGAGGTACTGCAAAGATGCCGAGCCGCGCACGTTGGAAGCTCAGGAGGTCAGTGGTTCGTAACTTTCGCCGACGCTGTTCGGCCAGATGGTTTCGGGAATGGTTTGAACTTCTGTAGTCTGACATGGGAACTTCCTTTCGTGATGCCTTGAGCGGCTCACGTTTGGGAGTTCCCTTTTTGGTCGTTCACTATCACACCAATGAAATGCCAAATGGCCAGCTGTTAAGCCGGAGATTCCAAGGATTTCATCCTCCAAACGACGCGCTACCGCTAACCATTCAATTCCAAGCGATTTCAGGACCAATCCTGCCCGTTCATCAAACCCTCTAACCTCTCAATAATTTTTCCCGGTCCGGAATCTCGGGTCGGCGGGTGGTACCATAACAGGGAAAATTTATATACTGATCAGTTTTGGCAGTTTGCCGGGCTTTTGTTGCATAAAGCAGTAGAACATTTGCTAAGGGCTGGATAGAATCGTGTGATATTCGGCGCCAAGGGGAATGATGGGGACGATGGGGACAATGCGCTTAAAATATCTATCCTTCCCGGCCTCAAAAAGCTCACACCGGAAGGACAGATATGTACACAATCTTAGAGAGGGCTCATTCCCGGTCAACAATCTGCTTGTTGGCAATCTGCTTGTTGATAGTGGCATCAGTTTCCTACGCTCAGGAAAAAGAGATGAGCCTGGCGGAAAGAGCACGCGACCCAACCCAACCCCTGACCGCGTTCCAGGTCCGTTTCGATTACATCTCGGATTTCCATAACCTGGAGGGTGCCGATCAGCAACAGGTGGTGCTCAACCCGGTAATCCCGTGGAAGTGGGGCGAGCAACTGCACATTGCGCGCCTGACCGCTGCCTATGTCACCGGCGGACCGGACTGGGGCCTGCTGGCCGAAGACGGAGCTGCCGCACTGCCCCCCAGCTATACGCCGACGGCAAACAAGACGGGCCTCGGCGACCTGGCCGCCGTTGATCTGATGATCAAGACGACATCATGGGGCCGCCAGGGGTTTGGAGCTGGAGCCATCATTCCGACGGCCAGCGATCCGGCGCTGGGAACGGAGAAATGGTCGATCGGCCCGGCCTACGTCGCGATCACCAAGATTGGGGAAGTCCAGGGCGGGGTCCTTACCCAGTGGCTGTTCAGTGTGGCGGGCGACAGCGAGCGCGACGACGTCAATTCGCTGACCATACAGCCGTTTGCCGGAATCGGCCTGGGAAACAACTGGTCCATCAACACGTCGTTGATGGCGTTCAGCTACAACGTGGACGCAGGTCAATGGGCCAGCTTGCCGCTCGGGTTTCGGTTGGAGAAGCTC
>DAOVTU010000208.1 GCA_030632925.1 Candidatus Krumholzibacteriia bacterium
GCCGTCAAATTCACCAGCGACGGCAACGTGCAGGTGGTTGTTTCCCTGGTGAAACAGAAACCGCTGTGGTCCGAACTGCGCTTCGAAGTGCGGGACACCGGCGTGGGCATTCCCGCCGACCGTTTGGACAAAATATTCCAGAGTTTCACTCAGGTGGACGCCTCGATCACGCGCCAGTACGGCGGCACGGGTCTGGGCCTGGCCATCGTCAAGCGGCTGGTGGCCCTGATGGGTGGCCAGATCGGCGTGGACAGCATTGAGGGCGACGGCGCCAATTTCTGGTTCACGGTGGGCTTCCAGGCCCAAAGGACGGTGGCTCCCAGCCGGACCATGCACCCGGTAATGGTGGCCCACGAGTGCCCCGATACCCGCCGGGTCCTGTCGCACCAATTGAAATTCCTGGGCTATCCTTCCTTGGAGGTTGCCCCCGAACAGTTGTTCACCACCGATGCCCCGGCGGTGCCCGACACCCTGACAGCCCTCCTCATCGGAGGTTCAGGCGAACGGGACGAAGTCTTCGGATTCGTCAACCAGGCCCTCAAAGCCTATGGTGACCGCGCCGAAAAATCGATCTTGTTGTGCGAACTGGGCTGCCCCATCGAACAGGAAAACCTGCAGGATATCGGCCTGGACGGCTACCTCACCTTACCCGTCCATCACGGACGCCTCGAAGCCGCCTTGCTCGGCAGTGCGGCCGATGCAACGGAAAATTCCGGACCCGCCGCAACGCCACCTGTGGCGCCGGTGGTTGCCGAGACCAAAACCGAAGACAAACCGCTGCTCCTGCTGGCCGAAGACAACCCCATCAACCAGCGGGTGGCCGTTCTGTTGCTGACCAAATTGGGCTATCGGGTGGAAGTGGCCGTCAATGGACTCGAGGTTCTCGAGGCCGTGGCCCAAACAGACTTTGACGCCATCCTGATGGATGTTCAGATGCCCAAGATGGACGGCTTGGAAGCTTCACGCCGCATCCGGGCCGCCGATTCACCGGCCCTGGACCCACAGGTGCCCATCGTGGCCCTGACCGCCCACGCCATGAACCAGGATCGGCGCCGCAGTCTGGCCGCCGGCATGGACGACCATGTTTCCAAGCCCATGGATTCGGCTGAGATTTCCGAAATCATCCAGCGCCACATCGCGGCCAGCCGGGTGCGGAAACTGAAGAACGAATCCGTCCGCCAGGAGCAGGCCGACTCCATCACGCCGATGGTCCGGATTTAGATCAGCCTCTAGCGAACCTCAATTTCACCCATTTTGGCCTGCGTATGCAGGCGCAGAACCGGAAGGCCGACTTCTTCGTCCGTCCTTTTCAGGCTGCCGCCGGGCTCATCGGCGCTCTCGAGCAAAATGTCGTCTGGGACCCGCACTTCCATCCCACCCATGAAGACTTTCACGCGCGCATCGCAGTCGCCAACCCAGGCGCCGCGCAGGTCCAGTTCCATGCCGCCCATGGTGGCGCTGGCTTCCAGGCGAGCCGGGCTGGCGTTGCCGATGCGGCGCACGTCGGCGCCGCCCATCTTGCCGTTGATCGCCAAGCTGTTCAGGGGTTCGCGCAGGGGTTCGTCGAAACCGAGTGAGAAGCCGCCCATGTTGTAGCGCAGGTCCACGTCAGTCAGCCACAGGCCGCCGAGCTCGGCCTCCAGGCCGCCTTCCTTTACCAGCACGTTCAATTCCAGCGGCAGATCCGGCGGGATGAAGATGTGCACCGTGGGCGCGTGGTTGCCGCCCATCACTTCGCGCATCAAGGCCTGCAGGCCGCTGATGCTGCGCTGGAAGTCCACGTGATAGACCCAGGCGGAATCGGGCCAGGTGTGGCTGTACTGTTTCAGCTCGTAAATGTTCGCGTCGTAGTTGGCCTTGACGACGACGCCTTCGCCGGGCTCGCCCGGGTGCAGCTGGAATTCGCCCTGACCCAGTTCCAGAATGAGCCAGCCATATCCGGCGGCCGGTTTGTCCTTCTCCAACGAAGGCAGGACAGCCTGGACGGCCGGATCATTTTCGACCGCAATCCCGGTGCCCACGATCTGGTCCTCAATGCGTTCTTCACCGCTGTTGCTCATCACGATGATGGCATTGATACCCAGCACCACGAAGAGCAGCACGACGACGCCCAAACATCCCAGACAACCGTTTTTGAAACAACCCCGGCGTTGACTCATGACTACTCCGCAACTTTCAGAAAAAAAAAGGCTCCGCCAACCGGAGTTGGTACGGAGCCAGTCTATTACAGTTGCCGAAAAAGCGTCAGATTTTCTCGACTTCAACCGCAGACTCGCGGCTTTCCTTGTCGCGATAGGCCTCGACCGTCTGGCGCATCCATTCGGTGCGCTCGGCCTGATGGATGCACGTACCAGCATTGATGGCAAAGACTTCCAGGGCCTGCAGGTCTTCTTCGGTATAGTTCGTGCCCTTGGATCGGCTGCTGATACTCAACACACCGACCAATTCGTCGCGTACGATGATCGGCACCACCATGGCCGCAAACAGCCCCCGCGGATCAAGCTCCAGACCGGGATACCTTTCCGGATCCACGTTCTCACCCAGCAGAAGAGATTCGCGGTGTTTGGCCACGTAACCGGCAATGCCCTGGCCCAGGGGTTGGCTCACGTCACGCACCTTGGTTTCGTCCAGATGCCCTGAAGCCGCCCTCATCTCCAGCGCTTTGCCATTGGCACTGACAATCATCAGACTGGCCTGCTGGCATTCGAAAATTTCCAGGCAGGTGCTGGTGATGCCCTGAAAAAGCCGTACCGGGTCAGATACCGCCCCCATCATACGGGTCACATTCAGCAGGGCGTGCAGCCGGATGGCGTTCTGTTTCTGGCGTTCGCCCACCACTTCCTCCATACCCTGCACATGAAGGCGCAGGTGGGTGACCTTGATTTGCTTGGTCGTCAGGTACAGGACCAGCAGCAGAACAGAGCCTCCGAGTCCTACGATCAAGGCCACATCGGTGCGGGCACCGGGCCAGAATTCGCGTAGAGGGCCCTGCAGGTTAGGCGTCACGGCAACCAGCAACCCCACCGTACTGACGACACAGAAGGTCGCCAACATGTACCAGTTGCGCATGGATTGGCGCTCGAGGTTCTTGCGATCGGACCCATGAACACCACGGCGTCCCGGTGAGGAGGCCTTGGCTTCGGACGTATCAATGTTTGGGGCGTGCATGTCTGATCCCGTCTCCCTTTAAGACAGCAGTTGGGCGAACCGGTTTGGGAACGCATACCTGAATTTTCGGCAGAAACTGGGGGATATTTAGCGTTTTAGGGCCTGAAGCCCATTTTTGGTCCTTGTCTGCTTGCCGGATTCTCAAAAGTACTGGTAAAATGGGGTTGTCTGTCCATTTACACGGTGTTGTTCGATATTGAGGCCAACAAATCATGAATTTTATTGCGGCGATATTTTTCGGGTCTCCCCTACTGCTGGCATCAGCCCTCCTGATTGGCGTCCTGGTTGCACTTCTGATAGGTATGAATTCACGCCTCAGGAAGGCTCAGCGATCTTTGAGCCACAGTCATGATGAGCTGGAGATGGACACGGATCACGGGGCCATTGAACTGCAATCGATCCTGGGGGCCGCCGAAAACTTCGCCCTGATCACGACAGACCTTGGTGGTGAAGAGACAAAAGTTCTGAGTTTCAGCGCCGGAGCCGAAAAAATGTTCGGCTACACTGCCGCCGAAGTGATCGGCGGGAATGTCGCAATATTTCATGACCCTCAGGAGATCAAGAATTTCCCGGACTTCCAGAAATCCATGAGGAATGACGGCGTTGGATTTTCAGGGGAAACCACACTGATCAGAAAATCTGGCGAATATTTTTCAGCCCTGCTCACGACCCACCCCCGGCGGGACAAGTCCGGAACCATGGTGGGCACCCTTGGCGTCGCGGTGGACATTTCCGCACGCCGCCAGGCCGAAGCGGAGCTGGCCGCCAGCCAGGACAAATTCGAAGCCATCTCGGACCAGGCCGGTGAAGGCATCACCATAGCTGACACCGAAGGCAACTACACTTTCGTCAACCGGGCCTTCTGCGAAATGATGGGTTATTCGCGGGAAGAGCTTTTGCAGATGACGGTGTTTGATGTCAAAGCCAAGAATCAGGACAAGACCTCGTTCGAAAAATCCAAGACCAGCCAGGAAGGCCTGCCCTTTCAGGTCGTATTGGAACGCAAAGACGGCTCGGAATTCATATCTGAAGTGCTTGGCAAAGTCATCACCGTGAACGATGTGGATTGCGTGCTGGGCATTGTCAGGGACATTACGGACCGCACCGAAGCCGAAGCCTTGGTGCACGAAAGCGAAGAAAAATTTCGGGCCCTAGTGACGGGATCCGAAGAGATCGTCTACATGATTTCCACCGACGGAATATTCCAACTCAGCGAAGGTCAAGGACTGGCCGCTCTGGGTCTGAAGCCAGGCGAGGTAGTGGGGAAGTCCGTTTTTGATATGTTCGGCGACTATCCCGACATGCTGGCCAACATGCGTCGGGTATTTGCTGGCGAGACCGTAGCGTCCGAGGACCTGGTGGGAAATATCCACTTCCGGAACTGGTATTCGCCCCAGCACAATGCTGACGGCGAGGTTGTCGGTTTGTTGGGTTTGTCAGTCAATACGACCAAACAGAAACAGACCGAGGCTGCGTTGCAGGAGATCCAGGACCGGCTGGTCGAGGCGCAGAAGGCGGCCAAACTGGGCCATTATCTTTTTGATGTCGGCACGGGAAATTGGGAAAACTCGGCGGAATTGGACAACATTTTCGGCATTGATGAGGGGTTCACCCGGGATTTTGACGGCTGGCTCCGGATCGTCCATCCGGAATTCCGCGAATCCATGACGGAATACCTGCAGTACGATGTCCTGACGCAGCGCGAGCAGTTCGACAAGGAATACAAGATCGTCGACCAGAAAACCGGGCTGGATAAATGGGTGCACGGCCTGGGCAGTCTGCGACTGGACTCAGACGGGACTGCAGTCAGCATGTTCGGCATCATCCAGGACATCACCGACAAGTACCACCTTGAAGAGCAAATCCGTCAGTCCCAGCGCATGGACTCCATTGGCCGATTGGCCGGCGGCGTGGCCCACGATTTCAACAACATGTTGAACGTCATCCTGGGGCACGCCGAAATGGCCCTCGAGCATCTGGATCCTTCACAGGTCATTCACGCCGACCTGGTGGAAATTCGCAGCACGGCCGAGCGTTCGGCCGACCTGACGCGCCAACTGCTGGCCTTTGCCCGCAAGCAGACCATTGCCCCCCACGTTCTGGACCTGAACGATACCCTGGCCGGCATGCTCAACATGATCCGGCGGCTCATCGGCGAAGACATTGATCTGGGTTGGGTACCGGGTCAGGAGTTGTGGCCTGTCAAGTTCGACCCCTCGCAACTGGATCAGATCCTGGTCAATCTGTGCATCAACGCGCGGGACGCCATCGCTGGCGTGGGCCGGATCACGATCGAGACCAGCAACTCGGGACTCGATCCGGAGTATTGTGCGGACCATTTGGGACTCAATCCCGGTGACTATGTGCTGCTGACGATCAGCGACACCGGGTGCGGCATGGAGAAGGGCGTCCTGGACAAAATCTACGAGCCATTTTTCACCACCAAGGAGCTTGGCGCCGGCACCGGTCTGGGGCTGGCCATGGTCTACGGAATCGTCAAGCAGAACAACGGCTTCATCGATGTGTACAGCGAGCCCGGTAAAGGCACGTCATTCAAAATCTACCTGCCTCGACAGGTGGGCGTATCGCCCATCAAGAAGGTTGTCGTGTCGGTGGAGCCGGCTGCCCGCGGCACCGAAACCGTGCTGCTGGTGGAAGACGAGCCTGCGATCCTGAAATTGACCACCCGAATTCTGGAACGAAAAGGCTACACGGTGCTGGCGGCCGGTTCACCCAATAAGGCCATCCGATTGGCCAGGGGAAATCTGACCGGGATCGACCTGATATGCACCGATGTGATCCTGCCGGATATGAGTGGCGTGGACCTGGCTATCGAAGTGCAGAAAATTTGTCCGCAGATCAAGTGTTTGTACATGTCAGGCTACACCGCCAATGTGATCACTCGGGGCGGCATGCTTTCTGAAGATATGAATTTCATTGCCAAGCCATTTTCC
>DAOVTU010000359.1 GCA_030632925.1 Candidatus Krumholzibacteriia bacterium
CACCGTGGTGGGGTCGGCACCAAAGTCATGGCCACCTTCAGCCACGTTGGGGCAACTGAGATTGATTTCCACACCGTGCCAATGCTCAAAGCCCTGGGCCACTTCGTGCAAGCGTGCGCACATGGTGCCAAATTCTTCGGGGCGGGTGGCCGCCACGCTGACCACCGTAGGCACACCGCGTTTTTCGAGCTCCGGCAGTGTCTCAATACAAAAGCGTTCGAAGCCCACGTTCTCCAGGCCAATGCTGTTGATGGCGCCACATGCGGTTTCGGCCAGGCGGGGCATGGGGTTTCCCGTGCGTGGCTCGGGCGTGACAGTCTTGGTAACCACAGCACCGAGTCCCACATAGGGTGAAGCAAAATTCGGAGAAGTCATATCGTGCCCGGTCAGTCCGTAGGCGAAACACCCCGAGGCGGTCCAGATGCGCCCCGGCAATTCACGCGGTCCCAGAACAAAGGGCGCGCAGGGATCGGTTTTCCACCAACTGGGCAGTGTCGAAGACATGATTATCCTTCAGCGGTTGCGGCCACATGGCCGGCTCAATGGCGTTCAGTTTCCTCAGTCCGCGCGCGGCAGCGGGGCCACTCCGTACTTGTCCCAACAGATTTCTTCGGCCTCAAAGACCGGTCCCTCTTCACAGCAGGTGGCGTTGCGCCAACCAGCGGGGCCAAGGTCCTGGACCGGCACCACACAGCCCTTGCAGGCGCCATAGCCGCAGCCCATGTGCTCTTCCAGGGAAACGTGGCAGTCCCAATGGCGTTCTTTGGCCAGGGCCGCCACGGCCTTCAGCAGCGGAATCGGCCCACAACTCATGAGCACCCGGGGGCGGTCGTCCTGCAGAGCCGGATACTGGGCCACCAGTTCGGTGACCAGGCCCTCGTAGGCGTTCTGCCCTGCCGGAATATCCACGGCTTTGTCGACGCTCACTTGCCAGCTTCCGGCCAACAGGTCCCAGGGGATGTCGCCACCGTCGCGGCCCCCGAAGAATCCGAGGTCATCCGGCCGGCCGTAGCGCACCAACCAATTGTGCAGGGGCGGCAGACCGACGCCACCGGCCACCAGAACCACAGGTTTGTCGCCCACTTCAGCCAGGCCGGGAAACGGTTTGCCAAGTGGGCCGAGCACGGTCATGGGCTCGCCCGCTTTCAATTCCGCCATGGCTCTGGTGCCCCGCCCCACGACGCGGTACAGAAAGGACATGGTCGTGCCCTTGGCCGCGAGGATGGAAAAAGGTCGGCTGAAAACGAAAGGTCGAGCACCGGCGAGGTTGAGCATGGCGAATTGTCCCGGCAGAAAAGGCATCGGCTGATCCAGTTCCAGATCGAGCCGGATCAGGCCGCTGGATTCTCGCACATTGGTGATAAATCCGGCAGGACTGCTTATGGGACTCGGCACGATCAATTCAGCCACAGTGCTCTCCTTGGCGAGGATCAGCGCAGGAAGTCGGACTCATAGGCTTCTTTCTTCTTCTTTTTGGCCAGTCGTTCGGCCTCGGCCTCGGCGGCGGCCTTTATTTCCTCTTCGGTCAACTCAGGTTCCTCGGGCACAACTGCACCGGTTGGGTTGTTCGGATCCAGCGGGGTCGTATTGCCAAACTCGTCGACCAGGCTGGAGTCCGTCCTTACCGTCCGCGGCACACCGTTCTCCAGGGCCCACACCGAATCGAACTCGGCCTGCTCCATGGCGTCCTGCGCATCTTCCTGGACCGCCAGACGCTGGCGTTCGGTGATGGACTGCACGGCAAGTTCGGGCGGCTGGAAAATCATGTTGTCGCGCCGGGCCAGATAAACCATGCGGCGCCGCACACCCTCCATGGGCCGGTTGCCGATCCCTACTCCGGCCGTATCGACCTCCCCCAGTTGCTGCAGATCCGCCCGCTCCTCAGGCGAAAGATTGGCCAGATTGATTTCCTGCTGCGAGGCCCGGATCTCCAACAAATAGCCCAGCAGATTTGCGCCGCCCTCGCCCCGGGCCTCAAAGGCCTGCGGCGAATCGGGGAAGCGTTGTTCCAGCGCAGCCTGGTGCAGCGCCGCGGAGTCAGGCAGGTCCAGGTACTGGCCGTAGGTCAGGTAGGCGCCGTACAACGCGCGGGCCGCCACGGTGGAGTCGGCGGCCGTATCGACAGCCGCTTCGACATAGAGCGTGGCCGCCATGTTGGGCCGTTCGAACCCAAAGAGCAAAGAGTTGGCCTGCAGCAGTTTCAATCGCGCCACGCGGGCGCCCTTGGCGTCGGGCAGCGCCTGGTCGGCAGCCAGATAGTCCTTCAAGTTTTCATTCAAGCGCCGGACCCGGTCTTCGTCTTCCAACGAGTCCTTTTTCAACATGGCCGTCTGGAATTTCTCGCGGGCGTCTTCCCAATCGCCACGGTCCAGAAAAATCTGCCCCAGGATTTCAGACGCACGAGCCTTGACCGAAGGCGTCTCCCAATCGGTGGGCATGCTCTGCAACAGGGGCGCCACTTCCTCGGCCTTGCCTTGGGCGATGAGAGATTCAGCCTCCACCAGCAGCACATCACCCTCGGATTTGTAGATCGGGGCTTCATCGCGCAACTGGGCGACCAGCAACTCGACCACTTCGTAGTCCTGCATGCGCACGTGCACCCGCGCCCGCAACAGGCGCGAGCGGAAGGCCAGATCGGCACTCTCGGTATTGTGCCCCACCTCCTGCAATACTTCGGCTGCCGGATAGTAATCTTCCAACTCCCAATAACACTCAGCCAGCTTCAGCCCCACCCGATCCCGTTCGGCAACCTCACCCTTCAGATCCAGATATTCGCGATAGCTGATCGCCGCGGCTTCCCAGTCCTTCATGGCAAAGGCGTTGTCGCCCGAAACCTTGCGGGTTTCCGCCTGGTATTTGCTGTCGGGGAAATTTTTGGCCAATCGGTCGAGATAGTCCTGGCTGCTGTCCAGGGCCCCGATCAGCAGGTAGTTCAGCCCCTGCAGGTACAGAGCCTCTTCCATGAAATCGGTGGCCGGATAGTTTTGGAACAACAGGTCGAGCTTGCGGATGGACTGCCGAAAAGCCTCCAGCCGGTGGTGGGCCTTGCCTTGCAGAAAGAGGGCGTTTTCGGTCAGGCCATGGCCCGGATATTCATCCAGCACCTTCTGGGCCTTCTTGATGGCCATCTCGTAGTCGACTTTTTGGGTGCCTACGGGCGTGGGCGGGTCCAGATGCTTCTTGAGGGCATCCTCGCGAATGGCCTCGGCCTTGTCGAAGGCCCGCTTGGCATTGTAGTAGGTGTTGAATTTGGCGCATCCGGCCGCCAGCAGCAGCACCGGCAGCAGCAAAATGGGCAGCAGCAGCCATGATCGGCCACGCAACGTCCTGATTTGCGGACGCTTGGCACGCCGAATCAGGGCGCCGGACGGATGTGCCGAGACCCCGGAAATGCCGCGCAGGCGGTTCACATATTTTCGCAACTTATTCATTGTCTACAAGATACCTGATTTATTGATCCTTTTGGGCAACCATCGGCGTGACGCAAGCCACTGATTAAAAAAGCAAATTCCGTTCCACGCGGCCACTCGGGTCAGTTTTCGTCCCGCCAGGTCAGGCGGCCCCGCAGGAACGTCGCCTGCACCTTACCGGTCAGGGTTTCGCCAAGGAAGGCCGAATTGGTGCTGCGCGACTGAAAATTGTCAGCCGACACGGTCCATTTGGCGGCCGGATCGATCAAGACAAAATCCGCCTCAGCACCTTCCTCGAGGCGACCTCCGGGTAGATTAAAAATGCGCGCCGGTTTTTCACTCATGCAGGCGATCAACTGCCCCAGGTCCAGGATGTCATTGTTCACCAGATAGGTGATGCCGACGGCCAGGCTGGTCTCCAGTCCGGTGACCCCAAAGGGCGCCTGGTCGAACTGGTATTCCTTTTCGGTGCCGGTGTGGGGCGCATGATCCGAAGCGATGGCATCGATGGTGCCGTCGGCCAGGGCCTCGGCCACGGCGTTGACATCGTCCGGTTCGCGCAAAGGCGGCGTCACTTTGAACAGCGGCGAAAAATCGCGGCAGCGGGAGTGGTCCAGGCTGAAATGGTGCGGCGCCGCTTCGGCCGTCACCTTGATGCCCTCGGCCTTGGCCCGCCGGATGATTTCCACCGCACCTTTGGTCGATACGTGGGCCACATGCAGATGGCCGCCGGTGGCCCGGGCCAACTCCACATCCCGGAAAATTGCTGAATCTTCACCCGCGCGGCCCATGCCCGCCATGCCCAGACGTCCGGACCAGTAGCCGGCGTGCATGACGCCCTTGCCCACGATGGTGCGGTCTTCGGCGTGGGTAATAACCGGCACGCCCAGCACCTTGGTCAGTTTCAGGGCGTTGGACATCAGGCCCCCACTGATCACTGGAACGTCGTCATCGGTTAAGGCCACGGCGCCGGCATCGACCATATC
>DAOVTU010000621.1 GCA_030632925.1 Candidatus Krumholzibacteriia bacterium
GCCCGGCTGACGCATCGCGAATAACCGCCCATTGGCCGGGCTTCACCTTCACACCCGACGCCCTTGCGACGCTGCTGGGGTCGACGTGGGAGATGGAAGCCCCGGTATCGTAGATGAACCACAGGGTGCGTTCTGCAGGGCGATCGTCCCTGGGGGCGAGGGTGATGGGGACCAGGAAATATTCGCCGCACATCTCAGACGGCACAACGACAGGACTGGCCGGAATTTTCGGGTCAGCCTGACCAGGCACTGCTACGCCGAGCAGGAGCAGAATGATGACAAAGCGCAACAGCACCGACGGCATCATATTCGTTTCAATCTGCAGGCAATCACCTGTTCAGGACCTCTGGCAACTGCACGCCAATACTTCCGGAGGGCGGCTTTATGCCCAGGAACCCGGCCAGAGTTGGCGCGATGTCATAAGGCCGCACCGGCCGCGAAACCGTGGCGCTCGGCAGGCCCGCTCCCGCAAAGATGACCGGTACAAAAGTGTCGTACTGCCAGGGCGAACCGTGGGTCGATGCCACCACCAGGCCATCAAAATCGTTGATGAACACATTGGGTGAAAAAACGATGTAGATGTCACCCGAGCGCGAGGCCTGATAGTTCTTCAGCACCGCGCGGGTCATCACCGTATCGGGCACCCGGCCGGTCGCCAGCGCCGAACTCGACACGGCAAAGGCGATGCCGGGAAACTTCACCAGCTCCGCCACGAGGGCCTCTTCGACTTCGCCGCGATCCAGACCATTCTGCGCAATCAGGTCGTGGTTGAGGTAGATATAGGGCTGGAAAAAGGCCTCGATGAGCTCTGATCCCAGACCAAATTTCTGCTTGAGCGCCTCGATGGCGGGAGTCTTGTCCAGGGCATCGGTATCAAAATAGTCGGCGTGCTTCACGCCCATTTCGTGCATGAACCCAGGCACTTCGGGTTGCCCGTGATCAGCAGACAAGACGATCAGGGTCTTGTCCAGGCCCACCTCCTGGTCGATGAAGCTGAACAGATCGGCCAGGGTGCGGTCCAGGTGCGCGATGTTGTCTTCCATCTCCAGGCTAGAAGCGCCGAAGAGGTGGCCTACGTAATCGGTCGCCGAAAAACTGACGGCCAGGTAATCCGGCACATCTCCCTGGCCCAATTTTTCATTGCGCACCAGTGTTTTGGCAAAATCGAGGGTGAGGGCGTCGCCGGCGGGACTGAGGGTCAGTTTGGTCGTGAAATACTTGTCGTCCGCGCTGCCGAAGGAGTGGGGGAACACCCGCCCGTAGCCGGGGAAATCCGTTTCATAGGGAGCATCGTCCCGATCGCCAAACAGGTACTGGTCCTGGGGGTGGAGCAGGGTCCAGGCCTGCCCGTCATAGGCCCAGGCCGGTTTTTTCGCATTCCAGGCATCGACCCAGGCAGGGTTGCTGTCGTAGTAGAAACTGCTGGTGACAAAGTCGCCGCTGGCCTTGGAGAACCAGAAGGCCTTGCCGGCGTGGCCAGCCAGTGGCACAGCCCCGCGGTCCTTGACCGAGACGGCAAAAATCTTGGACTGACCGGCAAAATGAACGGCCAGTTCGTCACTGAAAGTGGAGGTCAGGATGTTGGCTGGCGAACGCCCTTCGACCTTGGCCGCTCTCTGGGTGGGATCGATTTCCGACTTGGCATCCACATCGGCGCCCGCGGCCAACAGATGGTATTGGGGGTCCTCAATGTTGTAGACCAGGCGGCCCAGGGCGTGGTCGAACCAGACATTGCCCACCATGCCGTGGGCAGCCGGCACCGTGCCGGTGGCCAACGACGTGTGACCGACGATAGTCTCGGTGTTGGCGTGTTCGTAGTGGGCGTTGGTGTACCAGATGCCTTCCTGCATGAGATAGCGGAAGCCGCCGTCGCCCAGAACGCTTTCAAAGCGAGTGGGCAGGTCGCCGCGCAACGCGTCGACGGTGATTTGCAGGATCAGGCTGGGCTGTTCGGCGGCGTGAGCACCAGTGGGCATCGCCAAGGCCACCGTTATGACCAGGAAAAGGGCTATCACATGGGCTTTTTTCATTTTTGCCACCCCGACCCAAATTGAAATCCCATGTTTCCCCCTCCAGTATGCAATTGCAGATAAATCGAATCAGGTATATTTTGATCACAATAACATGGAGTGGGGTTGGGAGCTACAAGAGCCGAATCCGGGTGCTGAATGGCCTGGATGCCGGCTTGCATTTGGTATGTCCATACATCGACTCAATACTCTGGTCCGTTGTTTGTAAATGTCTCAAGGCGCTGGGGTGTGCCTATAATTGGAGGGAGATCCAAGTCATGAATCCGAGATCTTTTGGCAAGTTGCTGGTCCTGCTATTGCTGGCCACAATGTTCAGTGCAAGCCTGGCCGAGGCCCAGGACCAGCCCAATATCCTGCTCATCTGGGGCGATGATGTGGGCCGTTCGAACATCAGTGCCTACACCATGGGCATGATGGGCTACCAGACCCCCAACATCGATCGCATCGCCAATGAGGGCATCATCTTCACCGACTATTATGCGGAGCAGTCGTGCACCGCGGGCCGCTCTTCGTTTGTGATGGGGCAAAGCGTGTTCCGCACCGGATTGTCCAAGGTGGGGCTGCCGGGGGCCAAAGAGGGAATGCAGGAAGCCGACCCGACCATTGCCGTTTTCATGAAGGACCAGGGCTATGCCACGGGTCAGTTCGGCAAGAATCACCTCGGTGATCGCGACGACATGTTGCCGACTAACCATGGATTCGATGAA
>DAOVTU010000055.1 GCA_030632925.1 Candidatus Krumholzibacteriia bacterium
GTGGTGCGGTTCCTGATGGGCCGCGGATTTGACGCCGGACTGGCCAACAGTGCGGCGCGCAAGGTGCAGCCGAAGCCTGAGACTGATCTCGACTATTGATCCGGCCCGACTGTATAATCCGGCCTGCCTGATTTTTTCCGAATGGGGACTGCAGATGAAGATTCTTGTCACCGGATGCGCCGGCATGTTGGGACAGGCCGTGATGGCCCGTCTGACTGCTGCTCATGAACTGGTGGGCATCGACCTCGCTGATGGTGATCTGACCGACGCTGCGGTGGTCGACGAATTGATGGACCGCCACACCCCGGAGTGGGTGCTGCACTGTGCGGCGTGGACCAATGTTGATGGAGCGGAATCAGCCAAAGAAGAGGCCCTGGCTGCCAACGGCGAGGCCACCGGCCATTTGGCGGCGGCCTGCCAGCGTTTGGCAGCACCCCTGACACTGATCAGCACCGACTACGTTTTTGACGGCCGGGTGGGCAAAGGTTATGTCGAAGATGGAATCCGCGATCCGGTCAACCACTATGGGCTGACCAAGGCCCGGGCCGAAGAACATGTCGAGCAGATGACCACGCCTTGGCAGATCGTCAGAACAAGCTGGTTGTTCGGCGATGGAAAAGTTAATTTCATCAAGACGATACGCCGCCTGTTGGGCGAACGTGATACCCTCAGGGTCGTTGACGATCAGGAAGGGTGCCCGACCTATGTGGATGATCTGGCGGCTGTACTGGAGTTTTTGGTCGGCAGCCAGCACGTGGGGGTGTTTCACGGCACCAACCGCGGGGCGATCACGTGGTATACTCTGGCCTGTGAAGTGGCCCGCTGTGTGGGCACAGACCCGGGGCGCATTCACCCCTGCCCGAGCAGTGAATATCCGACGCCGGCCAAACGTCCGGCCAATTCGGAATTGTTGAGCAGCCGGCTGGAAGAGGCGGGTTGCCCGGACCGGCCCACCTGGCAGGATGCTGTGGCGCGGTACGTGGCCAGGCTTGAAGCCGGCACTGTAATTTTCCCTTGAGGGGCTTTTCCCTGAAACGACAACGAATGGAAGTGGCATGACGGCCCCTGAGAACGACCGGTTGGACAGCACAAAAATGGCTGAAGCCGGCACCCTTTTTCGCGGCGCGGTGGACGACCTGATGGCCACCCTCGGTCGACTGGATGATAGCCATCTGGCGGCCGTGGCGAACCTGGCGGCTGACGTGCAGGAATCCTGGCGCCGGGGCGGGAAGTTTCTGGTTTGCGGCAACGGCGGCAGTGCTGCTGACAGCCAGCACATCGTGGCCGAATTGGTGGGCCGTTTTCTGGCCGAAAGGCCGGGCTATGCGGCGCTGGCCCTGACCGCCAATACCTCGACTTTGACGGCCGTCGGCAACGACTACGGCTATGACCACATTTTTTCGCGCCAAGTCCAGGCTCTTGGTGGAGCCGATGATGTTTTGCTGGTTATCAGCACTTCCGGCAATTCCGCCAATTGCATCACGGCCGTGGAAGCGGCCCGGGCCCACGGCATGAAAGCCCACGGCTTCCTGGGGCGCGACGGCGGTGAACTGCTGCCCCTACTGGACAGCGCCTTGGTGGCGCCGAGCGACAGCACTCCCAAGATCCAGGAAGTGCACATCACCATGGGGCATCTGTTGTGCATGATCCTCGAACGATGGGTCATGGCTAACGACTGATGGCATACCTCGGCGCATTCCTGGAGAACCTCAGGCCGCGGCAGTGGACCAAGAACCTGCTGCTGTTTGCGGGCATCATCTTTGCCCGCAAGTTGAGCGAGAGCGGTTGCCTGTGGCGGGCCGTCGTCGGTGCGGCGCTGTTCTGCCTGGCATCGGGCGTGATCTACGTTTTCAACGACATCGCTGATCAGGATTTGGATCGCAGCCACCCCACCAAACGCAATAGACCCATTGCTTCGGGCCGCTTGCCGGTCGGCGTTGCAGTGCGCATGGGACTGGGGCTGCTCGCATTCTGCCTGCTGGCGGCATGGGCCCTCGGTGAGATGTTCCTGCTGGGAATCTGCTTCTTTTTCTTGTGGAACTGGCTTTACACCCGCTGGCTCAAACAGGTGCCCATCCTTGATGTGACAGGCATCGGCATGAGCTTCGTGATCCGGGCCACCGCTGGTATTCTGGTGATCCTGCCAATCTGTCCGGATGTGGCCATCTCCATCTGGCTGTTGTTGTGCACCTTCTTCCTGTCGTTGTTTCTGGGCTTTTGCAAGCGCCGCGACGAACTGTTGAAAATCGAACAGGAATTGGGTGAGACCCGACCGGTGCTGCGGGGGTACAGCGAGCCCATGCTGAACGCTCTGATTGGCGGCAGCTTCGCCCTGACCTGCATGATGTACGCCTTGTACACAGTCTGGCCCCACACGGTGGAACAGTTCGGCACGCGCAACCTTATTTTCACGCTGCCGTTCGTACTGCTGGGCATGGGGCGTTACCTCTACCTGGTATTTCTGGAAGACAAGGGCGGCCGCCCTCACGAAATCCTGCTCATGGACTTTCGACTGCAAATCGTAGTCGTGGCCTGGGTCGTTGCCGCGGTCAAAATCATCGGCATCTGATTGGCTTTACGGGGAGAACATCATGCGGACAACTGTGGCGCTGGTCGAAGCGCGTCCTGAAACCATCCTGGCCGACTACGGCCGGGTCCTGGACCTGTCAGGATTGTCGAAGCTTCTGGATGGCGAAATTCCCCGGATCCTGTTGGCCGCCGACAAAGGCGGATTTGCCCCTGGCTGGAAAGCCACACCCTGGCAACTTGATGGGGTCCTGGACTGGCTCGGCCCGCAGGCCGAGACCGCCGAAGTGGTGGCCGTGGGCGCCCGCGGTGCAGGTGCGCTGCCGCCAGATGCCATGTGGCTGGACCAGATGACCCGGCGTCAGGCCCAGGCGGCGGATGCCGAATTCTTGCGCCCGCACCGGCATGTTTCCCAACAGTTGCATCCGTCACTTGATGCGGTGCTGCCCGACGGCGTGCAGGTGCCGGTGGGGTTGGCGAAGGGGCCGGCTTTGTTGTTGACCAGTCCGACCATGCAGCCGCGATGGGGACTGGCCGGCGCCGCCCAGATGCTGCAGTCGGTGGTCACTTGTGGTGCCGCTGCCAGTCGCAAGGCCCCGGCGGTCGAAGTGACGGCTGAGGCGGTCGGGGTGGCCCGTGAAGTTATGCCCAGGCTCGGTGCGGTTCTTGATGGCACTTTGTGGGGCGTGGGGGGCGGTGCAGGAGGGCAGCAATGCGTAGCGCGCAATGTGTTGTTGGCGGGCACGGATCCCCTCGCGGTGGACGCCGTTGCCATGCGGCTGGCCGGGATCGATCCGGCCCGTGTGCCCTGGTTGCGACTGTGCCGGGACCGGGGATTTGGCCGGGTGATGCCCGCCGATATCCAGGTTGTCGGCCGCACTGATTTGCTGGATCTTGACTTTGGGCTGTTGGATCTTGAAGTTGGCCCCGACAATGTGGGCAATCGGGATGGCCTCTGGAACGGATTGGCTGAACCGGTGACCCGCCTGATTGAGCGGGCCCTGGGCCGCGATACTTCTGCCAGTCTGAGCGATACACCGTGGCAAAAGTTGTATGACGAGTACACCACGGCAGAGCGTGCCGGCACTCCATAGTTTGAGCGAGGAAGAGGATGGTCATGGGCAACGGACCCGAGTTTGTAAACGGACGAAGAGCAATCGACCGCACAGTGGTTCTGCGCGCGCCGGCCAAAGTGAACCTCCATCTGGAGGTTCTGCGCCAGCGCCATGATGGTTACCACGACATCGAAACGGTGTTGCAGGCGGTGGCCATTTTTGACAGGGTCGAAGTGACCCTGGTGGAAGAATATCCCGGCGGCGAACCCAACATTGAAATAGCCGTCGATGGGCCCCGGGATGTCCCGGCGGATAAGAACAACCTCTGCTGGCAGGCGGCGCGGCATTTTTGCCGCGAACAGCGAAAATCCGGCAAGATCAAGATCCACCTGCGCAAGTCGATTCCGTCGTCCGCCGGCCTCGGTGGTGGCAGCAGCGACGCCGCGGCGGTTTTGAAGGCCTGTAATCATCTATTCGAAACCGGTTTGGATGACACTGAATTAGAGAAGTTGGGGGTTGCCCTGGGGGCTGACGTGCCCTTCTTCATACGGGGCGGAACGGCCATGGGGAGGGGGATAGGAGCCATTTTGACTCCCTTGCCCACTCTGAGGTCGGGACAGTTCCTTATTGTCAAACCAGACATGAACTTAAAGACCCAGGATGTTTACGGCGACCTAAAAATGGGATTGACAGTCAATAGCCCCAAAGCTAACATCGGAGTCATCAAGCCCCTCCTGGCCAGATTCCCTCAAAAGAACTGGCCCGGGTTCAATCGGCTGGAGGAGGTTGTCCTGCCTTCCCAGCCTCCGGTGCAAAGATTGGTGCACCGCCTGCAAGAGCTGTCCGAAGTGGCAATGCTCTCAGGTAGCGGCTCGGCGGCCTTTGCGGTTTTCCCTGAGGGTGAAGACCTGACGGAGATGGTTGCGGAGTTTGTCGAAGCGGGTTTGTACGTCAAGGTCGTCGGGCCCCATCCGGCCGGTGTTGAACTGGCAGACGGGAGATCCTGAACGACCCTCGTGGTGATTGTTTTGGTCTGCTCGCCCAGTTCACTTGATATGTTGAACCAGGGCCGATAGACCGGTCACGCAATGGAGAGGGAGAAATTTTGGATATTTCCGAAATCAGGATTACTTTGCGCGACGACAACAAACTCAAAGGGTTTGCCAGCATCACGTTGGAAAACGCTTTTGTCATCCGCGGGCTGAAGGTCATTGAAGGCGCATCAGGGTTGTTCATCGCCATGCCGAGCCGCAAACGCAAGGATGGGACGTTCCAGGACATCGCTCATCCGATAAATATGGCGACTCGGGAATGGATGGAAAATCAGGTCATCGCAGCGTATCGTCAGGAGATCAAACGGGTTGAGAATGGGGAAATCCCCCCTCCGAGCCGCCACGGTCATTTTGATGACGACGACGATCATTCGGTGATGGAAGAGCGCTTTTGATCGTGGCTTGAAAGTTCGGAATGAAGGTTCGGAATAGGGTTACCGAAGAGTTTGTATTTGCCCCAGCCGGTTTGATGCTTTTATTTGGGGAAATTGTCAGCGGACCACGCCATGTTAATGGCTGTTTTGGTATGGCTGTTTGGCAATGGATGGGGCGTCGTCGAGTCGTAAGACACTAGGATTTGTTCAGCGCAGTCGCGGGTGCGAGCCCTGCCGCCCCAACCAGCCAACCCTTTGTCCGAGACGATTGGAAAAGACCCTCGCCGGATTGATTGGAATACCCTCGCTGGGCCGGCGGGGATTTTTTTTGCGCAAATGCGAAAGATCCCGGATTTGACGTTGCTCCCGGTGGGTCTTTTTTGTACTGTTCGGTTCCGACAGCCAGACCACCCCGAACGCTGGGCTGCTCGGCCCGCAGCGAAGGAAGATCCATGCACAACAACATGGTTGTGATCAGTGGCACCGCCCATCCTGAAATGGGCCAGCGCATCGCCGATAACCTCAATATTACCCCTTTGAACGTTGAAGCGAGCCGGTTTTCCGACGGGGAAATCCAGATCAAGCTGCTGGAGAACATCCGCGGCACCGACGCTTTTATCGTGCAGCCGACCATGCCCCCGGCCGAGAATATCCTGGAATTGTTGCTGCTGATCGACGCGGTCAAACGCGCTTCGTGCCGGCGAGTTACTGCGGTGATTCCCTACTTCGGGTATGCCCGCCAGGACCGCAAGGATCAGCCCAGGGTACCGATCGGGGCCAAATTGATGGCCGACCTGATCTCCACCGCCGGGGCTGACCGGGTACTGACCATCGATTTGCACGCGCCGCAGATTCAGGGCTTCTTCAATATCCCTTTGGACCACATCTACTCGGCGCCGGTCCTGCTGACCCACTTTGAAGGCCAGAAAAATGACAATCTGGCGGTCGTGGCGCCAGATGTGGGGTCGATCAAGATGGCCCGCGCTTTTGCCAAACGCCTGGATTCGAGCCTGGCCATCATCGATAAGCGCCGTCCGCGGGCCAACGAAGCGGTGGTCATGAATTTTATCGGTGATGTGCAGGGCAAGGATGTCGTCATTTTTGACGACATGATCGACACCGCCGGCACCCTGACCGACGCGGCCCGTGTCTGCGTCGAGGAACAGGGGGCCTTGTCGGTGACCGCCGTCTGCACCCATCCGTTGTTTTCGGGCAAGGCCCTTGAGCGTCTATCGGCCTCGCCCATCAAGCAAATCGTTGTCACCAATACGATTCCCTTCAATCGCCAGGACGAGTGCGCGAAGATCAAGGTGCTGGACATCGCTCCGTTGCTGTCCCAGGCCATTGAGCGGATCCACCTCGAAAAGACAGTCAGCGCTCTATTTGTCTAGAATTTGTCTAGAAGTTTGTGTAGCTCAGGTCTGTTTGGTGGAATTCGAGTTCGGGGCGGCCAGATGGCCGCCCCGCTTGACATCACTGAAAACTGGTGCTTATTTAAGCGATCATTTTGCGGGTTCATTCGCAACCGTCGGAGTAGCGTCTCTTGACTGTGGCCATTTGTGGCTGGCGGAGCAGTGTTCCCATTTTGAAGGCAGTGCGCCGAAAGGTTCCTTGTTGCCATAGGCAGCGAGCCCTTTTGTCGGTTCCGGTCAAACATCCGGGCCATTGATTTTTGGAGTAGAACCATGGGTCTCGTTAATCTGAACATCCACCCCCGCAGCACCAGCGGCAAGAATGCCAATCGCCGCAGCCGCGCTGCCGGCCGGGTGCCTGCCGTTGTCTATGGCAACGACCGCACCTCCGAGAACCTTGCGCTGGATGCTTACGAGTTCAAAACCGCCATGACCAAGCTGCATGGCCGCAGCGCCATCTTTTCGCTGCTGCAGGAGGGTGTCGAGGACGAGCACATCGCCCTGATGCGCGAGGTGCAACGCAACCCGGTGACTGATGAAGTCCTGCACGTGGATTTCTACGAAATTCCCCGTGGCCAGGAAGTGGTCGTTGCCGTGCAGGTATCGGTTATCGGCATGAATGCGGACGTCAAGTCAGGCGAAGGTTCGGTGGCCCTGTCTCTGGACGCCATTGAATTGAGCTGCCGCCCGAGCCAGTTGCCCGAGGTCATTGAGATCGACATCACCGAGATGGTTCTCAACGACAAGGTGTTCGTCAAAGACGTCAAGGTGCCCGTGGGCGAAATCGTCACGGATCCCGAGATGTTAGTGCTGAACATCAAGCCTGCTTCGATCTTCGAGGAAGAAGTCGTTGAAGAAGAAGGCCTCGAGGGCGAAGAAGGAGCCGAAGGCGAAGAGGGCGAAGAAGGAGCCGAAGGCGGCGAAGAGAAAACCGAAGAATAATTCGGTGTTCTGCACGGTCCTTTATTGTCAGAGTTGTTCAGAACAGCCGACCTCCTGGGGTCGGCTGTTCCTTTTAGCTGCAGCTGTATTTTCCAGTGCGGCATGAGGCCTAGGATGAAATCATGACGGAACTTCAGACCAGGGTGATCGTGGGATTGGGCAATCCGGGGGCGAAGTACGCCCGCAACCGGCACAATGTGGGATTCATGGTTCTGGAGGAGTTGGCCCGGCGCCTGAAGCTGGAGTTTCAGTCCGACCTGCCGAGTCACCAGTGGGCCTCGGGTGGCGGCGTGGTCCTGATCAAGCCGCTGACCTATATGAATCTGAGTGGCGAAGCTCTGGCCGCTTGGGCCGGGAAACAGGCTGTGGAGTTGACCGGGCGTCCGGGCCGGGCGCCCGAATTCGATGATGAAGGCCAACAGCTGGGCGAAGTGGTGCCCGTGGAGGGCATCCGGCCCCTGATTGTTTGTGACGATCTGGCCTTGCCTTTGGGATCTGTCCGTTTGCGGGCCCGGGGCAGCAGTGGGGGACAAAACGGCCTCGCTTCGGCCATCGATCATCTGGGGGGCGACGTTTTTCCGCGTTTGCGCCTGGGAATCGCGCCCTTGGAAGCCCCTGTGGCCCCCGAAGACTGGCCGGACTACGTTTTGGCCGATTTTGATGAGTCCGAGGCAATAGTCGTCGAGGACCTGATTGATCACGCGGCCAACGCCCTGGAGTTTTGGCTGGCGCACGATCTGGACCGGACTGTTTCCCGGTTCAATCGCCGCATCCGGCCCCAGGCCTGAGGATATTTCCTTGCCATTGGCCGCGACGGCCGATATATTGCCGATTCGCCGTTTTCGACGGCACAGGGCGGAGTATGCCCTGAAAAACCCAATAACCAGCGCAAGCTGTGTTTTCCATCCCTACCCGGGCTGACGCGGAATGGCCATCAACTGGCCGGACTTAGCGAATAGAGCACCGGGTCATTCAGTCCGAGGGGAGGTGTTACCAGTGAAAAAGTACGAATTGATTTTCATCTTGAAGGCCGACCAGCCTGAGACCGAGATGGAAGCCCGCGTTAACCGCGTCAAGGAGATCCTGGCGGATCACGATGGGGAAATCACCCAAGTGAACCACTGGGGCGTGCGCCGTATGGCCTACGAAATCCAGTACGAGAGCCGGGGAAACTACATGTTCCTCAGGTTCAAGAGTGAAGGCACGGTTGTGGCCGAGCTCGACAAGTTCCTGCGTTTGGATGATCAGGTGTTGCGTCATCTGGTTGTTGTGGACGAGGAGTGGGAAGAGCGGAACCGCGTCTCGATGGCCAAGCGCCGTCAGAACCGTACCGAAGAGAACGCCGGCGCTGCGGAATAACTGCCTGAGGGCGGCCGCGACGTACTGAGATTTTTGACCTACGAATAAAGGAGAATCCGATGGCGCGTAAAAACCTTCGGATCAAGAAGAAGAAAAAGAAAAGACGGCACGGCAAACAGAAGGTCTGCTTCTTCAGCAAGACCGGCATGATTGCCATCGACTACAAGGACGACGAGTTCTTGCGGCGTTTTGTGACCGAGCGGGGCAAGATTGCTCCTCGTCGCAACACGGGCACGATCCCCAAGTTCCAGCGCCCTCTGGCTATTGCCATCAAGCGCGCTCGTCACTTGGCTCTGCTGCCGTTCGTGAAGGAATACTACCGGTAGCCCTGGGCTGCTGGTAGTTCGGCGATTCCATGCCAAGCCCGGGCATGACCGGCCGCTGGCCGGGATTTGCGGTTCCCGTGGTGGCCTTGTTGGTCACCTTGGCGGTGACCTGGCTGTTCTCTGCAGTGGTGGCCCTTGGGGAAACCTCTGTGGCGGTTGCCAATCTGGGGCTCATGGTTCTCATCCCTTCACCCATTGTGGTGTCGGTGATGTGGGGCGGGGCTCTGCTGATGGGCCGGCCTCACCGGTTGGCGTTTTTAGCGGCGATCGGTTGGCTGGTGATCTGTTGGTTCCTGTTGCCTCAGCAATATGTGTGGCAATACCTGGGTAACGTTGTGGCCGGATTGTTGGCTGGCTTGGCTTTGGGCATGCGCTGGCGTATGGACGTAGCCTTGCTGGTGATGGCTCTGGCCATGGCGCCGTTGCTGATATTTGCATCTTTTGAGATGCCGATTCAGGAACAGATCCAGCTGGCGAACGAATCGATGATTGAAGTGTTGCAGGAGGGCCTGCAGGCAGATGGTGAAGAGGCGGAAGATGCCCGGATCCTGGCCGAGGCCCAGCGCAGCTTGGACGAAATATCGGCCCAGTTGACGAAGATGTATCCCTTCGTGCTGGCCGTCGGTGCATTGGGACAGGCAGCGATTATCCTGACCCTGGTTTGGCTGTTCGCCAAATTGGGAGGCTTGAAGCCGTATCGCTGGGCATTCCCACCGTTTTCCGAATGGCGTTTGCCATTCTACCTGGTGTGGATGCTGGTGGCCGGGCTGGGAATGTCCTTCGTTCCGCAGCCGGTCCTGAGCAAGGCGGGTCACAACCTGGCGTTGCTGGCGGCCTTTGTGCTCTGCGTGCAGGGACTTGCGATTCAGGTCTTCGTGACCAGACGTATGATGTCCACCCTGCGACAGGTGCTGTACTGGATAATTCTGGGCACGGTTTTGCTGAAACCGGGCATCTACATAGCAGTGGCGCTGGGCGTGCTTGACCAGTGGTGGGACATTCGCCATCTGGCAACCCGCGGCTTCACTGACGACGACGACAACGATGACGAGTCTGATTGACGAGTCTGATGATGACCTGGGAGAAAC
>DAOVTU010000022.1 GCA_030632925.1 Candidatus Krumholzibacteriia bacterium
ACCGGTTTCAGCGCCGGGCTGCCGTTCGTAGTCCGGGTTGGCCATGATCGCGCCGCCCGTGCCACCGGGGCCACCGGCGCCGCCGCCCTGGCGAAACACCGTCACTTCTTCAGTGGAAAGAGCCGTCAGGTAGGTGGCCGGAGGATCCATGCGACCGGGACAGGCACCGTACAGGGGCACGGCGCCCAGCACCGTCTGCACGCGTTCCCAGCCCATGCCGCGGATCACGATCTCGGCGGCGCTGGCGGCCCGGCGCACGGCAGCCACGCCGGGCAGTTGGTCCAGGTTCTCGGCCAAGTTGTCCCCGCCGCGATCGCGCAGGTCGGCATTGGACAGTGGTTCATTGCCCCAGCTCAGGCCGGGAGCCATCATTTTCGGATCAGTGACGCGGACGGTGATGGTGTCGACTGGTGCGTCAACTGGCGCATCTTGTGTCGCCAGGACGCTGGTGGCGGGCGCAATGAGGCACAGGACCAACAGGGCAATCCCAAAATTCTTCACGGTTTCCTCCGGCAGTCCCCTCAACTGAACCCCGGGTGGATGTGTGTAACCGGAGGAATATAGTCGCAAAAACCGAGGGCTTCAACCTACAAAAAAGAGGGGTTTTAATGCCGGCCCGTGCGCCCGATCAGGTAGCTGTTGCTGGCGATTCGTCCGGCCATGAAGGCCGTTGCGGCCGCCGTTGCGCCAACCCAATTGCCCATTTTGACGGCCACATAAAGAACGGCCAAAATGCCGACCACCTCCAGGGTCGAGGCCCAGGTGATGGGGCCGGTCTTGCGGGTCGAAACGCACAGCGCCCGTTGCATGGAAAGCCACACGCTCAGGGCGGGCATGAGCACCAAAATCTTGATGGGAAGACGGGCGAATCCAGCCAATTCCGGCGTGAGGCCGGATATTTTCAGCAACCACACATCAACCAGCGGCGTCAGGGCGATCAGGGCCAGCCCAATGGAGGCTGCACCACCAAGCACCAAAGCAAAGCGCCGCACCACCGGGTAGTTGTCCCAATTGCGCCCCAACATGGTGATGGCCGTTTCCTGAAAACTCAGCCCCGGCGTACGGAATATGAACACCAGCGAGTTGATGACCGGCAATACGGCCAGCGACTCCAGCGAAAAGCGCGCCTGGCCCATGAAGAACGTGACCATGGGCTGCACCGCCAGGCTGATGGTGCTGGTCAAGGCCAGGGGCAGATAAAAAGACCAGATGGCGGCGTAGCTTTGCGGTGTCACGGTGGGATCATCGGCGGCCAGAAGGTCGCGCACCGTGCCATGCACCATCACCCGGCTGGCGATCGCTTCGGCCACCACGCCTGTCGACAGGGCTGCAGCGCCCACCCAGGTGCCGGCCATGTCCGTAAACCGCCAACAATATACGGCCGTGATGGCCATCGTCACCAGGCGCACCAACGTGCCCCAGGCCACCCGCCGGGTCAGGCCCGAGCGGATCAGCAATCCTTGATAAAACCGTCGGTACCCGATGGCCGCAGGCCAGGGCAACATGATCAGCATGGCCACCCAAGCCAGATGTCCGACCTGTTTGTCGAGGCCCATGCCGCGGTACACCAGCAGGTCCCACAGCGGCGTAAACAGCAGTCCCAGCATGAATACCGTGATCCCGATATTCAGCATCCACATGAAGTTGCGCAGGCGGCGGTAATTGCCGGCCGTATCGACCAGGGCGGTCGAGGCGCTCATCATCATGATCACGGGGGCTTCGACCAGAATGGCCAGGGCAAAGGCCACCCCGTAGGCGGCCAGATTGAATTTGGGATCGGGCAGGCGGGCGATGACGGCGGCCAGGAAGGGGCCTTCCAGGGACATCATCAGCCAGGTGGCCTGCAAAGGCACCCAGAAGCGGAAAAGTTGGGAAATGCGGACAGGTGTGCTCATGGGCGCAAAATAGTGCGAAAACCTCGAATATTCCAAGATGATTAGGGTATTTGTCCTGCAACATCACCCCCGATATGCCGTAGAGGTCCGGGCAGCCCGGTAGGTTCCGGCGCAAGGCCGTTTCGCAGCGGCCCACTCGCCACAAAAAAAGGAAAACGCATGCGTACGATAAAAAAATGGGGGAACACCCTACTGATGCTCTCGCTGGTGGCCTTGATGGCCGTCCCGGCGATGGCGGGCAAAGAAGTTCAGAAAGACGGCGTCAAGCACATCATGAACGGTGCGACGCCCGAAAAAGGCAACCGCGTGATCCAGCTCGAAGAAGAGTGGCGCGTCGGCGGCGAAGATGGTGAAGATTTCTTCGGGGTGATCACCCAGGTGCGCATCGGCGACGACGGCCTGATCTACCTGTTGGATACCCGCCTGTCCGAAGTGCCGGTCTATTCGAAGGACGGCGAACGGCTTTCGACCCTGAGTCGCGAAGGTGATGGACCCGGAGAAACCCGCATGCCCACCAACATGCTGTTCATGCCCGATGGCAGCCTGGGCCTGGTCCAGATGTTCCCCGGCAAAGTGATCAAGGTGCAGGCCGACGGCACACCGATGGGTTCGTTCCAGCCCGGCGGTGGCGATCCCACGGCTGGCGGTTTTCTGCAGATGTTCGATTGCATCATCAATGACACCGATATCGTGGTTACGGCCGTGTCGATCAAGTCCGGTGGCCCCACCGGCCAGGATCGCAACAACTTCGTGGCCTCGTACGACGGTGAGGGGCAGGAGCTCGTGCGTTATTTCGAGAATGCCTACAGCTGGGATTTCACCAACTTCGAGTACAATGAAGAGGAGCTGGCCCGTGTCGATTTTCGGCGGGTGGCCGCCGGGCCTGACGGCCGGGTGTACATCAACACCACGCGTGACGAGTACCAAATCACCGTCTTCAATCGGGACGGCAGCGTCGATCGCGTCATCCAACGCGAATATGAGAGCCGACTCCGCTCCGATGAGGAATACAACAGCCTCGTGAGCACCCTCGAGACGCAGCTGGCTCAGATTCCCAACGCAAAAATCACGGTCTCGAAGTTGGATCCTGACGTCGGTGGCCTGACCTTTGGACCCGATGGCAACCTCTGGGTGGGCAACAGCCGCAGCGGCCGTGACCAACCGGAAGGGATCATGACCACCTGGGATGTCTTTACGCCCGATGGCCATTTCGTGGAAACCGTGTCGGCGGCTTGCCCGGGCGATGGGGAAAAGGACATCATCATCTGGACACCCGATGGCGCTGCGGTGCAGGTGACCGGATTTACCGAAGCGGTGCAGTCGTTGCAGAACGGTGGCGCCGGCGGCGATGAAGAAGATGACGGCGAAGAGGCCGAACCCATGGAAGTGATCTACCTGCGGGTTGCCGGCAACTAGCGCAAAATAATGGAGGGCCCCACCCTCGGACCGACCGGAGCCTCACCCTCCGGTCGGTTTTTTATTGCAAATTCCCGCGATATTGGGAATCATGTTCACAGAGACAGGCTATAGTTCCAGCGGGAGGTGCAATCATGACTTCCATCAACCTCTGGGCCGTGCTGGTGGCGGCCTTGGCAAGTTTTCTACTCGGCGGATTGTGGTACTCGAAAATCCTGTTTGGCGAATTGTGGCAGCGCGAAACGGGATATGACCAGGCCAAGTGCTTTCATCCGGCCCGCGTGTTTGGCGTGAGCCTGGTTTTTTCCATTGTGGCAGCGTATGTCTTTGCCCGGATTCTGGGGCCCGAACCGGTGCTCCAGGATGCGGTGCTCAAGGGCCTGCTGGTCGGCGCCGGTGTGGCCGGCAGCAGTTTCGCCATCAACTACCAATTCGCCAGTCGCAGTGTGCTGCTATTGGTGATCGACGCGGGGTATCACACAGTGCAGTTTGGCTTGTTCGGCATGGTATTGGGGTTGTGGCATTGAGCAAACGTGATCGCGGTCTGGTCTATTCTTCGGAGGCCGGGCGCATGTGCCCCGGATGCAGTGAACCCGTTGACCAGTGCAAATGTGGTAAGAAGCAGGCTTCGGCGGGCAGCGGTAACGTGCGCGTGGGCCGTGAAACCAAGGGGCGCAAGGGCAAGGGCGTGACGGTGATCACGGGACTGCCCCTGGACGCTTTCGAACTGGCGGATCTGGCCCGGGAGCTGAAATCCCATTGCGGCGCCGGCGGTAAAAACCGCGACGGCGTCATCGAAATTCAGGGCGACCATCGCGACCGCCTGGTGGCCGCCTTGCAGGCCAAGGGCTACACTGTCAAGAAATCCGGCGGCTAACTCGTCCCTTCCATCTGGAAAATTTCGACCTTGGCGACCAGCGACCCGGATGTCTCTTTGTGATGCTTCAGGTGAGCCGACTCCATGTGCGCTTCCCAGTGGGCGCGGGTTTCCCAGTTTTCGTAAAAGAGAAAACGGCCGGGCACTTCCAGATCGCGGTGCAGGTCGTAGTTGATGCAGCCGGCTTCGGCGCAGGTGGGGGCCACGAGTTCCTGCAGGGCGCTGGCCAATTGGTCTTCCCGGCCGGCATTGGCCTGGAAAATGGCGACGATGGTGAGGGGTTTGGACATCGGGGTTGCTCCTGATTCGGGTGGGATTCGTGAAAGTTTTTGTTCGCCGCATTTTTAAGCCTGAATCGACATGAGGTCAAGTTCATGAATTCCGCTTCCCTGCAAGATCACTATTCCCAGCCCAATTTGACCGAAACGATTTTGACGGCCCTGCGCAAAGCGGGCCTGGATCCGGAAAATTTGACCCGAGACGATTTGAACCTGCTGGATGAGTTCCACATCCGGGGGCAGGCCGCGACCAAAGAACTGGCGCCGATGGCCGGCTTGTCTGCCGAGCATGAGGTGCTGGACCTGGGCTGTGGTGTGGGAGGACCGGCGCGTCTGCTGGCCGCCGAATATGGTTGCCGGGTGGTGGGCCTGGATCTGGTGGATTCCTACTGTGACGCTGCGACAGAATTGACGCGGCGGGTGGGCCAGTCCGACCGGGTCAGTTTTCAGCAGGGCGACATGCGGGACATGCCTTTTGACGATGGTTCCTTTGACCGGGTCTGGTCGCAGCATACCCAGATGAATATCCCGGACAAGGCCGCTTTGGCGCGTGAAGTGAAACGGGTTTTGCGTCCCGGCGGCAAGGCCGCGTTTTATGAAGTGTGCGCAGGCAACGGGGAGCCGGTGCATTTGCCGGTGCCGTGGGCCAGCACGCCTGAACACAATCATCTGTGTGATGCGGCGACGTTCCGGAAGAATCTGATTGAGGCCGGCTTGCGGGAAGAATTTTGGGAAGATGTGACCGACGTGGCTCTGGATTGGCTGGCCGGTTTGGCCCAGACCATGAACAGCAAACCGGTGGACATGCGCCCGCGGCCTAGCCTGGGGTTACTGATGGGGCCCGAAGCCGGAAACAAGAGCCGGAACATGGCCCGCAGTATCAAAGAGGGCCGTGTGGTGGTCGTGCGGGGCATTTTTGCCGTTTGACGTGTTGCGGGTGCCGGGATCTGCCTTTATCCTGCCTGAGATTTGGTATGACACTGGCCTATTGGCCAAACCTGATAAAATGAAGGAGAATCATCATGGCACACGTTCTGCCTGAACTGCCCTACGCCAAGGACGCCCTGGAGCCCCACATCTCGGCCGAAACGCTGGAGTTTCACTACGGCAAGCACCACCAGGCCTATGTGAACAACCTGAACGGCCTGATCGAGGGCACCGAGTTTGCCGACAAGTCGCTGGAAGATATCGTCAAGACGGCCCCGGCCGGCGGCCTGTTCAACAACGCCGCCCAGGTCTGGAACCACACCTTCTACTTCATGGGCCTGAGCCCCAACGGCGGCGGCGCACCCACCGGTGCCTTGGCCGATGCCATCGATTCCGCCTTCGGCAGCTTCGACGAGTTCAAGGCCGCCTTCACCAAGTCGGCCGCCACGAACTTCGGTTCGGGCTGGACCTGGTTGGTCAAGAACGCCAGCGGTGGCCTGGAAATCACCAACACCGATGACGCCGGCTCCGTGCTGACGACCGGCAACACCGCCGTGGTGACCATCGACGTGTGGGAGCATGCCTACTACGTGGACAAGCGCAACGCGCGCCCGGCTTATATCGAGTCGTGGTGGAACCTGGTGAACTGGGACGTGGCGAGCAACAACTTCGGTGGTTGAGAGCCCGTTTGAGGGATAGAAAAAAAGCGGCGGTTTCCTTCCCGGAAGCCGCCGCTCTTTCGTTTTACTTCAGCAGCATGATCTTCAGATTCTCGATTTTGTCTTCAGTCACCAAACGCACATAGTACGCGCCGCTGGGTGCCTGCCGACCGCTGCTGTCGCGGCCCTGCCACACACGGGCGTGGGGCCCGGCCACCAGTGATCCGCTTTCCAGTTCCCGCACCAGACGGCCGGTCACGTCGTAGATCCGCAGGCTCACCTGTTGGGGCGAAGCCAATTCGAAGCGGATCTCGGTCATGGGATTGAAAGGGTTGGGCACGTTGGGCAGCAGTTGGGTGACGGCGACGGGTAACTCAACACCGGTCAGGATGGCCGGTTCGATGGTGGCCACGAGGTTGGTGCCTATCACATTGGGGTTCATGCGCAACAGGGCTTCGGGGTTGCTGCCGGGAATCCAGGACATTTGGTCGGGGACCGAACCGAAGCGCAGGGGCACGACATTGAAGTTCGTGGGGCTGTTGAGGCTCAGGACCAGCACCTGGAAGTCGGCCAGCAAGGCTTGGTCGGTGTAGGGCAGGGGGGCATCCAGGCCCACGATGAACTCGTTGTCAGAGCCCAGATTGATGGCGTTGCCCTGCAGGGTCCAGCTGACAATGATGGACGGCCCGGTGAACTCGACGGCGCATTCCCAGCCCGAAACACCGCCGCTGGTGCTGGGGTTGGAAAGTACGAGATGGCCTGGCACCACGGAGTTGGGCGTTGTGACACCGGTGAGAGTCTGGGTGTAGCCGGTGTCCCAGAAAATGCCGAGCACATCCTGGTTGGTTGCTCCGCCGGGTATTCCCTGGCCGAAGCAGTTGATGTCGGCGCAGGCGCCGTTGCCCAGCGAAACCGTGCCGGTGTAGGGCAAAACCTGAGTGGGGCGGAAGAGAATTTGCAGGGCGGTGGTGGCGCCGGGCCCGATGGTGACCGGGGCCGAGCTGACCTCGAAAATCGGCGAGGAACTGGAGGGCGAGATCACGATGTCACCGGCTGAATTGTTGGTGACGACCACCAGTCGGGTATCGGTGCTGCCGACGGCCAGTTGGCCGAAATTCACATCGCTGGCCGAGACTTGGCAATCCGGCGCCACGTACACGCTGTGGGCTTGCAGGGGAACCGGTGGGATGCCCGGACCAAAGGACAACCGCGATTCAAACGTGTCTTCAAAGGCCGGGGAAAACGCCACCGAGACGGTGTGGCTGGCGCCGGGCGCCAGCGTGGCGAGGCCACCGCCCTGGGCGACGCTGAAGCCTGTCTGGGGCAGGAGAATCGAGGGGAACAAATCCAGATTCATGGGGCCAACGTTGGTCATGACGGCCTGGATTTCGAAGCTGTTGCCAACGACCACCAACGGAAAATTCAGCGAGTCGGGGGCAATAGTGACCCACTCGGCCGGCACGATGCCAAAGCCGTTGACGGCCACGCCGCCGCAGGAATTTACGCCTGAAGAAATGGTGCCACTGAGAGAGCCGCCGGTCAGGGGTTGGAAAGTGACGGACAGATTACTCATCTCGCCTGGTTGCAGCACTTCGGGCGGTGCCGAGATCAGGTAGTGAGGCGAGTCGGACGACGGCGCGATGGTCATGGGCACGGCGCCGACGTTGGTGATGGCAAAAACCTGGGTGGCGGTGCTGTCGAGAGCCACGTTGCCGAAGCTCAGGTAACTGGCCGGTTCGATGAGGCAGATCGGCGTGCTGTCGGTGGCGGGGCCGGCCATGGGGACCGAACCGTAGGGGCTGCCGAGTTCCAGGGATCCGGTGTGCTCACCTTGCACCGGTGGTGCGAAGCGGAGCCGGACCGTGGTCAGGGAATCCGGGTTGAGGGTGACCGGTCCCGCACCACTGACGAAGGAAAAGGCGCCGTTGGTGGGCAAAACCGAAAGGTCCAGATCGACATCATGCCCGGCGAGGTTGGTCAGGCTGACGTCCAGTTCGTTGCTGAGGCCTTCGACGGTGAGGGGGAAGGTGATGGGTGATGGCAGCACCTGGATCGAACCGGGGCCGGGTGTGGCCACGGCCGTCAAGGGGATGTCCCAGACGACTGGGCCCATGTCCAGCGGGCACTGGAACGTGCCGGGCAGGGGCGAGAGAAACTGCACCACCATGCTGTGGGAGAAACCGGGCAGCAGGGTCACAGGATTACTGCCCTGTGTGATCGTAAATTCGGGACAGGAATCGGGCAGACTGGCCGCCAAATCAAATGTCAGCGTGCCGGTATTGGTCACCGTTATGGCCGTGGTGACAGCCTGTCCGGTGGAGACGGTGCCGAAGTCGTGGGACAGCGGAGCGTCCCACAAAGGCGTGGGCTCGATGCCTGTGCCCCAGATCCAGTAGTTCGGTACGGGGTTATTGCCCAACAGGAGTTGGCATTGCTGGTAGCCGACAACAGTGGGAGCAAAAACGACAGGTATTTTGAGTGTACCGTTGGGATTGATGGTGAAAGTGCCACCACCGAATACCATGGAGAAATCGCCGCAGGAGTCGGGCATGGCGACTTCGATATCGAAAGAGGTTTCGCCTGTATTGCGCACCGTGATGTCGATGGTTTTGGATTGTCCCACAGTGACCCAACCAAAATCGGGCCCGCCGCTGACGGTCCAGGAGGTCACCAGCAGGGCGCCGGTGCCGGTCACTTGGATGGGGTTCAAATTGGGACCGAGATCCAGGTCGCAGAATACCTGACGGTCAACGATGGGCGTAAAGACCACTTCGATGTTTTGTGCCGAGTGCGGTGGCACGGTCAAGGGGCCGCCACCGCCGGGCAGGGAAAAGGAAATGCACAGATCCTGCAAGGACACATCGAGTTCAAAGGCCAGGTCGCTGTCGTTGGTGATGGTCAGGAAACCGGAAATGGAATTGCCCACCACGGTGCCGCCCAAATCGAGCAACTCATGACTGACACTGACCAGGGGATTGGCGCCGTTGAGGCCTGCCACTTCGGGCCGACCGGTGGCCGTGGTCATGGCGATCAGGGCGCCAGGGTCGTCGCCGGGAATGTAAGACATCTCGCCGGGCAGGGAGGCGAACCAATCCGGCTCCATGGAGATCGTGATGGGGCCAACGTCGGTGGCCACGAAAATGAAACTGCCCAGCACGATGTTGGCCGAATAGGGCAAGGGCGAGGTGTAGCCCACGGCATAGCAGGGGTCGGTGCCGGCGTTGACGGCGTCGCCGGGGAAAGTCCAGCCGGCAAAAACGCCGGGGCCATTGATGTCGAAACAGGCTTCCCAACCCAGGACGCCGCTGGTATTGGAGGCGTCTTGCAAAACCAGATAGCCGGTGGTTGAGCCTGGCGTGGCGGCAGTCGTGCCGACGTTCTGGGAGGAGGCGCCGTCCCAGTAGACGCCGACCTTGTCCTGGGCCAAAGTTGGTGTGGCCAGGATCAGACTGAGCACGAAAAGCGCCAGGATTCGGGTTCGCAGGCAACAACTTGATTTCAACATGGTGTCTCCATCGGAAACAGAATACAGACTTTGGGCAGATTATGACTGGTAGAGACGGCGGACCGAGTGGAATTCCGAAAAATACCACTCGGCCGCTCTTGTATCCTTATTGCGCGCTATTTCAGCAGCAGAATCTTCTGATTCTCGATTTTGCTCTCGGTGACCAGGCGCACGTAATACGCGCCACTGGGCACCTGACGGCCGCTGTTGTCCCGGCCCTGCCACACCCGTGAGTGGGGGCCGCTGGACAGCGAACCACTCTCGAGGTCGCGCACCAGGCGTCCGGTCACGTCGTAGATTTTCAGGCTCACTTGCTGCGGTTCACCCAGTTCGAAACGGATTTCGGTCATGGGATTGAACGGGTTGGGCACGTTGGGCAGCAGTCTGGTGGTGATGCTCGGCAATGATTTCAGGGTGATTTCCACTTCTGAACTGCGGGCCCGTTCTTCACCGTCACGCACGATTGCGTAGCTGTAGAACAGCTTGCTGCCCGCCGGCAGGTTGCCGGTCAGGTCGGTGAAGACGAGGTTGGTGCCGGTGGTGCTGATGGGCGCACTGGTCAGTCGCACGACGGCTTCGCCTTCGATCCGGCGATAGACATGGCAACCATCGTTGGCATCGGTGGGGGCGGGCCAACTCAGGTCCACCTGCCCGCCGAGCAACTGGGCCGTGGGTGTGGGGGCTTCCACGCCGACGGCTCCGGTTCCGATGTACGCCACTTCGAAATAACCGCCACGGGGGAACATGGGCAGCAGCGCATCCGGGTCGTTGTCCGGGACCCAGGCCATGTAGCCGGGAATCGAGGCTTGCCGGACGGGTGAAACGCTGAATATGGCGTCTTCCCAGATCTGGGTATAGAGCACCTCAAAGGTCGCCAGCAATACGTTTGGGCTGTGGAAAGGCAGGGGTTCCGCCAGGCCCACGATGAACTCGTTGTCGGTGCCCAGGTTGATCGTTTGGCCCTCCAGTTGCCATCCCAGAATGGTTACGGGACCGGTGGTGCTGACCTTGCACTCCCAGGCCGAAACGCCGCTGCCGGTGCTGGGGTTGGAGAACATCAGGTAACCGGTCAGAACGCTGTTGTTCGTCGAGGACCAGGTCCAATAGTCCCACCCGTTCGGGTCCCAGTAGATGCCCAGCAGGTCGGTATTCGAATTTTGGAACGGAATACCCTGGCCGTAACACTGGATGTCGGCACAAAGGCCGTTGGCCAATGTGATGATCCCGGAATAGGACGTCGTGCCGGAGGGACGGAAGTTGATCTGTAGGGCTCTGGTTTCCCCTGGTGGCACGATAATCGGTAAGCCGCTGACCTGGAATGCCGGCGAAGAACTCAGGGGACCGAGGACCAGGTCGGAGGTCGAATAGTTGGTGATGTTGACATAGCGGGAAGCTGTCGTTCCGACCCCGGTTTCACCAAAGTTGACGGTGGCAGAGGACAGTACGCATTCCCGCGGGGGGTCGTAGGCCGCGGCAGTGACCGGCACCGTGGGCAGACCGTTGCCCAGGTTGATGACGGTGCTGAAGCTGCCCGAACTATAGCTCAGAAAACGCAAAGTGATGAGCCGGCTGTCGCCCGGATAGAGGCTTCCGGTGCCGGCACCCTGGGCCAACTGGAAGCCAGCGCTTGGGACAGGCAGGGAGACGTCCAGGTCAATCGTTGTCGATGAGATGTTGGTCACCAGCACATCGCGATCGACTGCGGTGCCGACCAGGGTGGGATTGATGGCGACAGAGCCTGGCTCAATGGTCAACCAGGCTGGATCGACGGCGGTGATGGCACTCAGAGTGACCGCTCCGCACGCCTGATCACCCAGCAGGATGGCGCCGGTGGCTGCGCCGATGGTCGCAGCGTGGTAGTTCACCGTCAGCGTGCGCTGCTGACCTGGGCTCAATGTCGTGGGCAGGTCGTCGACCGTAAAGTCGGCCACGGTCGAGGTGGGTTCAATCAACATCGGCGTATTGCCGGCGTTGGTGATAGTGAAGGTCAACTCGGTATTGGTCCCAAGGTATACGGTGCCGAAGTTCAGGCTGGGTGGTTCGATCACGCACTCGGGGCTGCCGACAATGGCACTGCCGCTCAGGGGAATGGGATCCTGGCCGTCACCGAGATTCAGGAAACCTTCCTGGAAACCGTCTGCCTGTGGAGCGAACCACACGCGGACGGTGATGCTGGCGCCACTGGGCAGAACCTGGGGGCCACCACCTGCGAAAACCGCGAAGTGGTCGCTGGATTGACTCGCGAGCTGAATGTCCAGATTAAGATCGTAGCTGACGGTATTGGTGATGATGGCGTCCATCTCGCTGATCTGACCCACGAGAGTGGACGGGAATGCCAGTTGGGACGGAACAACGGAGACGGCCCCGGCTGCGGCAATGGCTTGGCCCTGCAGAGGGATGGCGGGCACGACGCTGCCAAGGTCCAGATCGCATTGGTAAAGGCCGGGCTCGTTGGCCAGGAACTGAACGGTGACGATGTGGGACTGTCCAGGCTGCAGGGAAAAATTGCCGCCTCCGCCGGCCATGATCGCAAATTCAGTGCATTCGAATGGCAATGTGGCATTCAGGGGAATAACGGTGCCGCCGGTGTTGGTGATCGTCAGATCAGCCGAAGCCGCAACACCGACGTGGTGGACCAGGAAATTGTAGTTCGTGGGAGCCTGCCAGGATTCGGGCAGGGCCACTCCGGTGCCGCTGACGATCAGATCGGCGACAGGAGAGTTGCCGAAGTTGACGCCGCAGGATTTTTCACCGGCGCTGAGGGGGGCGAAGTTGATGTTGAAGGAGACTTCATCACCGGGCTGCATGAGATGGTACCCGCCACCACTGGTGAGGCTGAAGTCTTCACACGACGCGGGCAGGTTGATATCCACCTCGAATGTCGTATCGCCGTTGTTGACCACCGATAACCAGCGGTTGGACTGCTGGCCCACCGTTACCGAACCCAGATTCGGATAGCCCGTGAAGTAATACGAGGTCACCGGTTCGTGTCCAGTGCCGGTCAGGGCCACCGGATCCATGTTGGGGCCGAGATACAGCGTGCAGGAAACCTGCAGCGTCTGGACGGGAGTGAAGAGGATCTCGATATCCACTGAACCGGCAGCGGGCACAGTCAGGGGACCGGTTCCGCCAGGCAAAGTGAAGTACGTGCACAGGTCAGTGACCGAGAGATCCAGTTGCACGGGAGTATTGCTGTTGTTGGCGATATTCAGGAATTCGGATTTTGAATCCCCCAAGGCTACGGTGCCAAAATTGACAACATCGCGCTCGACGATAACGCCGGGATTGCCGCCGTTGAGGCCGGCCACCGCTTCGATGCCTGTGACGGTGTACATGGCGACCAGGCTTTCGGGGTCGTCGCCGGGGATGTAGGAAAGTTCACCGGGCAACGAGGCGAACCAATCGGGTTTCATCGAGAGAGTGATCGGCCCCACATCGGTGGCCACGAAATTGAATGAGGCCAGGATGATGTCGTTTCCAGCCGGCAGTGGCGCCGTGTAACCGACAGCCAAACAGGGCGCCGTGCCGGCGTTGATGGCCTGTCCCTGGAAATCCCAACCTGCAAATGAACCGGGCCCTTCAACGTCGATGCAGGCTTCCCAGCCGAGCACACCGCCAGTGCCACTGGGGTTGTGCAGGACAATGTAGCCCGTGATCACGCCGGGAATGGTTGCCGTATTGCCAACATTCGAGGTGAAGCTGGCGTCCCAGTAGATGCCGACTTCGTCCAGGGTTTGGGCATGGGTGATCGTAGCCGTGGTCATCAGGCCCATACAAACGAGGGCGGCGATCAGCACGGAAAAAAGAGCGGATTCCGGGCGCAGAAAGCTGGTTGAGCGAGACATAGTTCCCCCTAAATATCAGATTCGCAAATAGAAAGACCGGGCTGATTATACTACAGAATAAGGGCTTATGTGGCAAAAACTGGAGGGGGAAGCGGTCTGAAGACAATGCTCAGGCTGGGATATTCCAGCCGCAAATTGTCGAGTTCCAGGACCGCGCGGCCTTTGGGGCGCGGCAGGTAGAGC
>DAOVTU010000426.1 GCA_030632925.1 Candidatus Krumholzibacteriia bacterium
ACTGACCGAGGCCATCCTCGAGGAATGTATCACCGAGGAAGTCCTGCGCGACGCGATTCGCCGCGGTTGCCTGAGTCGCGAACTGACGCCGGTCTTCGTCGGCAGCGCCTACAAGAACCGTGGCGTGCAGTTGCTGCTCGACGCGGTCATGCGCTACCTGCCGGCCCCGACCGACATCGACAATACGGCCATCAAGCAACTGCCCGGCGGCGAAGAAGAGGAACTTGTCCTCAGCCACAGCTCCGAAGATCCCCTGATTGCCAATGCCTTCAAGCTGGAAGAAGGCCCTTACGGTCAGCTGACCTACGTGCGTATCTATCAGGGCGTGCTCAGGAAGGGTGCGGACATCTACAACAGCCGCACCGGCAAGAAAGTCAAAGTTGGCCGCCTGGGTCGCATGCACTCCAGCGAAATGCAGGAGATCGACAGCGCCCACGCTGGAGACATCATTGCCCTGTTCGGCGTGGACTGCGCCAGTGGCGATACCTTCACCGCAGGTGACCGCATCTCCCTGTCGAGCATGCACGTGCCCGAGCCCGTGGTCAGTCTGGCGGTCATGCCGATCGATGCCAAAGCCGCCACGAGCATGAGCAAGGCGCTGCACCGCTTCACCCGCGAGGACCCGACTTTCCGGGCCACCGCCGATGAAGACACCGGTGATACCATCATCCACGGCATGGGTGAGCTGCACCTCGAGGTGTACATCGAGCGCATGAAGCGCGAGTTCAACGCCGAGGTCACCAGTGGTGCGCCCCAGGTGAAGTACCGCGAGACTTTGACCCAGTTGGTCGAATTCGACTACACCCACAAGAAGCAGACCGGTGGATCGGGTCAGTACGCCAAGGTGCAGGGCACCATGGCGCCCAGTGACGACGGCGAATTCCACTTCGAAAGCAAGGTCACCGGTGGTCGCATTCCCACCGAGTACATCAGTGCCTGTCGCAAGGGCTTCGAAATGTCATTGCCCGAAGGCCAGTACATCGGCGCGCCGGTGCAGGGCCTGGAAGTGATCATGAAGGATGGTAATTCCCACGCGGTTGATTCGTCCGACATGGCTTTCCAGACATGTTGCCGTGCAGCCTTCCGCAATTTCTACGCCAAGGGCAAGCCGGCGGCTCTCGAGCCGCTGATGATTGTCTCGGTTGAAGGACCGACCGAGTTCCAGGGCGATATCATCAAGACCATCGCGCAGCGCCGCGGTGTCATCGTCGGTACTACCGAGGATGAAGGATTTGTCCGGGTGGATGCCAACGTGCCGCTGGCCGAGATGTTCGGTTATGCGACCGTGTTGCGCTCTTCGACCCAGGGTAAGGCCGAGTTCACTATGGAATTTGGCCGCTACGCGCCGGCTCCGGCCGAAGTGGCTGCTGAACTGGTCGCCGAGTATCAGGAGCGCAGGGCCTCAGGAAACAAGTAAACAGGGTAGGGTTTCCGGCGGTGGCCGGAGCAGATCAAACGAGGGTATCAAGATGGAAAAAAGCATGACTGATCGCAGCCCCGTCCGGATTTTCGAGCGCGCCATCGGCGGCGGACTCGGTGCAGGCAACTTCGGTGTTGTCCTGTCCCGGCCCGGTGTCGGCAAGACCGCGTTCCTGATCGGCCTGGCGGTTGACCATTTGCTGCAGGGCAAAAAGGTCCTCTACATCTCAACCAAAGAACCGGTTGAGCACATCAGCGACTTCTTCGAGCAGATCTTCCAATCCATGGCCGACTCCCTGGGTTTGGATGAGGTGCCCCGGCGCCAACTGCGGATGGAGCGCAATCGCCACATCCACGTCTACAACCGCAAGACCTTCAGCGTCGACAAGCTGGAGCAGGCAGTAGGCTTCCTGGACGACGCTATGGGCTTCACCCCGACGCTGGTGATCATGGATGGCAGCCCGCGCTTCGAGAATACCGAAGAGTGGGAGCTGGAGGGAATCCGGAAATTGGCGACCAAGTGGGGCGCCGAAGTCTGGGCCAGCAGCAATACCCACCGCGAGGGTCAGGAAGTCGACGCCCGCGGTGTGCCGGCCGTGGTGGCGAAGTTCGACAAACACGTGGACGTGGTTGTCGATCTGGTGCCCGAGAACGAGCATGTCGAAGTCAAAGTGATCAAGGAACACGACAACCCTGAGATCGCCCAGGTCCAGTTGGAAATCGATCCGCGCACCATGTTGCTGCGCTGGCGGTAGCCGGCCATGGCCGACCTTCAGGTGGCCGATCGTCTTGCTCAGGTCCGTGAGAAGATCACGGCAGCCTGCGTGCGGGCGGGGCGACCTGAAGGTTCGGTTCAGCTCGTTGCGGTCACCAAACGCATCGCGCTGCCCCTGGTGGTTCAGGCCTGTGTCGCAGGTCAAAGGCATCTGGGCGAAAACCGCGTTCAGGATGCCCTTGAGCGCCAACCCCTGCTGGCAAAACTTCTGACCGAAGCCGGACTGGCCGGCGACCTTCCTATCTGGCATTTCATCGGACACCTGCAAAAAAACAAGGCCAACAAGGCTGCGGGCCGGTTTGCGATGATCCATGGTGTGGACTCGGTGGAATTGGCCGAGCGCCTGTCCCGCCGTTGCCTGGCCGACGGCAATACCCAGCCGCTGCTGTTGGAAGTGAATATTTCCGGTGAAGCCCAGAAAAACGGACTCACACCAGATTGCGTCAATGAGGCGGCGATGGCGGTGGCAGTCCTGCCTGGCCTGGAGCTGAAGGGCCTGATGGGCATGGCCAGCCGCGATGCCGCACCGCGCCAACTCGGTGAAACCTTTGCGCTTCTGCGGCGCCTGTGCGAGGATGCTCGCACAACCACGGGCTTGTCCCTGCCCGAACTGAGCATGGGCATGAGCGGTGATTACGAAACGGCCATCGCCGAAGGGGCGACCACCGTCAGGGTGGGCAGCGCAATATTTGGTCCGCGCAGCGACTGAAAATTCTCGAAAATCAAATTCGACACCAAATGACCGTCCACCGGCCAAATATGGTCCGGAAAGGTGATCCAGATGGGCATCATAAACCTCGCATTGGCCATTCTAAACGTATTTTCCTTTCTGATATTCATACGTGTTGTCCTCAGTTGGGTGAACCCCAATCCCCGCCATGAAGTGCTTTTGTGGGTCATTAAGCTCACCGAGCCTGTTCTTGGCCCCATCAGGGCCCTGATCCCTTTAAAGGGCATCGACCTTTCCCCAATTGTGGCATGGGTCTTGATAAGGTTCCTGATGAAATTGATTGTCCAGGCCGGTGCCTGAGCGGGAAACATGAATTTTGGTGAGATGAAATCAGCCTCACCACCCGTTCAGATAACCTCCGGCGCTTGAATAACCGGAGGATTGCCCATTATGAGGATCACCCCCCTTGACGTCCGCAAGCAGGAGTTCAACAAGTCCATGCGCGGCTACGATGGCGACGAGGTGCGCGCCTTCCTGAACACCCTGGCCGATGAATACGAAACCGTCCTGGTCGACAACAAGCAGATCCGCGAACGGGTCATGGAACAGGACGATAAGATCTCCGACTACCAGAACATGGAGCGCACCCTGCGCGACACCCTGATGACCGCCGAGCGCGTGATGCAGGAGACCCGCGAGAACGCCAATCGTGAAGGCGGCCTGATTGTTCAGGAAGCCCAGATGAAGGCCAAGGGCATTCTTGAGGAGTGCCGCCTGCGCACTGAGGAACTGCGCCGCGAAATCATCGGCCTGCGCAAGGAAAAGGAAACCTATCTGGCCCGCTTCCGCGGCCTGGCCGAGGCCCAGATCAACTTCATCGACACCCACGAGAGCGACTTTGAGGACCTGGACAAGCGTCTGGTCGACATCGTGGACACCGTTGTGACCGGCACCGTCACCTCGACCGATACGACTGCGCCGACCCCGACGGGCTACACCGCACGCCAGAGCCCGACTGCACC
>DAOVTU010000388.1 GCA_030632925.1 Candidatus Krumholzibacteriia bacterium
ACACCGAACACTTGGCCACGGGCATCGATATGTGCGGCCTGTTCGGGCGTGATGACCCCGGCGCGGGTCAGCTCGGCACCCAACTGCCGCCACTGGCCCAGGGTGGGCAGGCCACCGACCAGCAAGCGGTAAACCAATTCCAGATCATCCTGCCAAAGATGGAACATGTGGGCCTGGCTCTCGTCAGCCCACGGCTGCAACGCTGGCACCTGCAGATTGGCGCCGTAAGCTGCGGCTGTCTGGCCGTCGGGGCGGGGCACGGCAGGCAACGGGGGCAAGGACAACTCGGCGGCGGTGGCGGTGGTGTCCAGTTTGCGCTGGGCGGCCAGGTCGATGACATGGGCGACCGGCAGGTTGCGTTGCTCGAGGGCGCGCTGCCAGGCGGCCAGGTCGGCGGGGTTGCTGGTCAGGTAAAACACCTGGCGTCCGGCGGTGGCGGCCATCTCGCCAATGGCCCCGGCGATGGCGTCGAAACGTTCGGGGTCGCTGGCGGTCAGTGCTTCGTCCAGGAACAACGGGGCCTGCAGTCCGTCTTCGCTGCCGGTCAGGAAAGCCAGACGGGCGGCGAGCAACAATTGAGCGCGAGTGCCGTCCGAAAGTTCGGCCAGTTCGAGGCTGCGGTCGGTATTGTCGACGGCGACGAAGCGTTGTTCCTTGTCTTTCGAATCCTTGCCTTTCGAACCCTTGTCTTTCGAATCCGTGTCGGCAGATCCGGTGACTCGCAGGCGGTAGCGACCTTTGGTGAACGTTTTCAGGTGGCTGTTCATTTCCGTCAGCAACGGCGGTTGGGTATTGTCCTGATGGCTTTTTTCCATGGCGCCGAGCAGCAGGCGGCCCAGCACACCGACCCGTTGTTCGGTCAGCAGATCATCCAGGTCGGCGGCTTGTTCCGCTTCTTCGGCCCGGGCTTTTTCCCAGGTGTCGCTGCCGCGGGCGCGTTCGATTTCGGCCTTGATCAGGGCAACCTGTTCGCCCAACTCGGCGGCGCCGGCGGCGAGGCGGTTTTCAGCCGCCAGCTTTTCGGTCAGCTCGGCCCCGGATAAACAGAGCACTTCGGCGGGCGTGGGCAGATCGTCGCCAACGGCCAGGCGCTCGCCTACCCGCACCAGGTCGCGCTCCACGGTTTGCATATCCTGGCGCAGGTCGTGATAGCGCGGCAAGGCGGCAACGCGCACGGCGACTTGGTCTTCGATTTCCGCGTCGACGGCGTCGCTGCCAGATTGGGCAGCCAAAGGAGCAACCGCCAGACGGGTCAATAGCCCCTCGCGGCTGGCTTGGGCCGCGGCCAATTCGCGTTCGGCCTGAACCCTGCCTTTTTCACCGCTGGCCTGCATCGCCGACAGGTTCTCCAACTCGGTCTGTTGCTCGTGCAATTTTTTTAACCCGGCCTGCAGGCCGATGACCGAGGCGTCGGCAGAAACTTCCATGGCCTGCAGGCGACCCAGGCCGTCAGCCACAAGTTCGGCCAGGGCCGTCTCGTTGTGCTGGTGAGTGCCGCGCGTCGACTCGCGCTGATTCTCGGCGGCGCGGCAGCGGGCCACGCGGTCCAGGTCCTGCAGCAGGTCCGGGTCACCACGGTGTTCGTCCTGCCCCAAGGCCTGCAACAGCTCCACCCGATGGGCCGCAGCGGTGGACACCGCTTCGTTGGCTTGATCGAGGCGGCGTTGCAATTCGTCGCGCAGCTGGCTGCGGGATTGGCGGCCGGCTTCTTCAGCACCTGCCTGCTGGGCCTGGGTCAGGAAACCCGTTAGGGCTTCAGTGGGTGTCCATCCGGCGGGTAGCGGACTTCCTACGGCACGGCACTGTTCTTCGAGTTGGCGGCAAGCCTGTTCGGCCGCACGGCGTGCGCGCAACCACTGGCCCAGGATGGTCGCGCCGGTGGTCGCCGCAACAAAGGCCGCGCCATAAAGGCGGTGGGCCAAGGTGGAGTCATCCGGCCGCGTGCTGCCGTAGACCAACATCAAGGCGGCGCCCACCAGACCGGCGGCGCCCGTGAACAACAGGCCACGATCCGGCCCGGCGAGTTGGCCGGATACCAGCAACTTTTGGATGTCCTGCTCAACGGGTCGCGAGATTTCCGCTTCGTCATCATCCAGCAAGCCCAATTCCAACAACCGTTCCAGATGTTCCACCCGCACCTGGCGCTCGGCGAGGTCCCGGTGGGCGCGAGCCAACTGGCTGAACGCTCCTTCGGCACTGGCTGGCACATCAGCCGCCAGCAGTTCGGGGGCCAGGTCCTGGCGGGCATCGTCGGCGGCTGCGGTGGCGGCTGCCAAAGCCCGGGCCGATTCCTGAACCCGCGTCGCCAACCCTTCGGCTTCCTTGACCACCAGGGCCAATTCGCCCACATCGCCGGTGATCTTCAATTGCGCGATCTGTTCGGCTCGCTGTGTCAGTTCGGCCTGCAGGTCCTGCACCTGGTGAGCTTTTTCGCCGATGCGCTGCCGCAAATCGGCCAGATTTTCGTCGTCGCCGGGACGCACCTGGTCCATGTCGGCGGGCAGTTCGGCCAACTGGGCCTCGATGTCGACCTGCCGCACGGACAACTCCAAGTGTTCCTGGGCCGCGATAAGCTGGTCAGCACGCTGACTGGCTTTCAGCGCCCGCGCTTTGTCCGCTTCCAAATTGTCCAGGCTGCGTTCCTGTTCGGCCAGCGCCCGTTGTTGATTTTCGCACTGCTGCAATTCCTGCCGCGTCTGGTTCCATTGGCGTGCGCGGCGGGTCAGCAGGGTGGTTTGTTCGGGAAACAATTCCCGCACCTGGGCCAGGTCAAAACCGCCCGCCATCTGGGTGCGTATTTCCCGCGCCAGGCGTTGGTCCAGATCACCGGCCTGACGGCGATTCAAATCCAACAGGCCCATGCGGTAGCAGTGAGCAACGTGGTCACCGGGCAGTTCGGGTGCGGTGCAATCGTCACCGCCACGGGTCCAGGTCACCGGACTGTTGTCATCGCGGCGGGCCTGCAGGGGCCCAACCTCATCGGCAAAAACGCCGCGCACACTGAGGGGCGTGATCACCTTTCCGGCGGGCCAAAGCAGATCAAAAACCGAGCGCACCAAGGACGACTTGCCCGCTTCGTTGGGCCCGATCACCAGGTTGATGCCCGGCTCGGCTGAGACCGAAAACGAGGCACCGATGCCCGGCAGGCGGTCGAGGTGCAATTGGGTGAGGTTCAACACGGGGGCACGGCTCATGGGGCCTGACCTCCGTCCTTTTGCAACAGGGCGTTGAGGGCCCGTTGCCCGGCCGCGATCAGGTGACCGCGCAAATCGTCGTCGCTCCATGGTTCAGCATCCAGGCCCGCGGGCACTGCAACCTGGGCCACCGCCAACCGGGCTTGCGCCAACAACGGCACCGTGGCCGGATCTTCATTGCGCAGCGCCAAAATTTCACGGGCCACCAGGCCGGGCGGATCGTTGCGCCGGGCCAGGGTCTCGAGGTCCACCGGCACCGTGACCTCACTGGTGATCTTCTCAATAAAAACCACGCAACCCTCGACCAGGGTGACGAGTTCTTCGCGGGTGAAGGCCGCCGCGGCTCGTTGCAGGGCATCGGCCTGCCGGTGGGCTCCGGTCAAGGTCAGGCGCAGACCCAGGGCGCGGGCGTTCTGGGTCTTCCATTCTGGCCCGGGGTCAAAGGCACTGACTTGTTCCAGCAAATGGTTGCGCAGGTGGGTGCCCAGTTCAGCTGGGTCGTCAACGTCGGCCAGATCGTCAACCGCCACCGCCAGGTGCTCCCAGCGCAAGGGTGCCAATACCAGGCGTTCCCACAGCACGTCGCCGGCGGCCGGGATGGTGGCCAACACCGGCCCGTGGGCGCCGGTTTCGGTGGGAATGGCCCCTGTGGTGGAGCCCAGGTAGAAGGGCTTGCGCGGCGCCTGGGCGTCGGGCACCGGGTCGGGCGCGTGGATGTGACCCAGGGCCCAGCCCTGGTAACCGGCCATGTCCAGTTCGGCGCTGGTCACCGGTGCGTAGTTGCTGCGGGCGACATCCCGGTCGGCGTGCAACAGGCCCAGACTGACGACACCCGCTTCGGCCCGCGGCGCCGGTTGCTGCAGCGGGCTGGTGGTGTGGTGCCGAGCCGGAAAAGACCAACCCGCCAGGCGCACGCCTTCGGCCACGTCGAATGTGCTCCAGGTTCCACCCGCACCCAACAGGTGCAGCCCCT